>NZ_WWIC01000153.1:0-12514 GCF_009872555.1 Streptomyces sp. SID5643 | reverse complement strand
TGGTGTGGGTCCAGGTCTGGCCGGTGGCGCCGGTGCAGTCCTGGAGTTGGGTCTGGGTGCCGTTGGCGGTACTGGAGCCGGGGACGGTCAGGCAGCGGCCGGACTGCGCGCCCACGATCTGCTGCCCCGTGGGCGGCGGAGTGGTGCCCTGCGGTCCGGCGGACGCCATCACGTCCTGGGCACCGGAGGGCCAGTTGCCGTTGGTGACCGTGACGTTGCCGGAGACCACGTTGCCTCGGTCCCCGTTGGTGATGTTCGTGCTGCCGTTGGTCGACCAGTTGTTGGTGACGGTCCAGTTCCCCATGTTCTCGCCACCCCAGTAGTTGGCCGTCGCCCACGTACCGGTGTTCGAGAAGACATTGTTGGTGGCCGTGTAGTACTTCGAGCCTTCGTCGAAGTACAGCCCGAAGTATCCGTTGGTCCGCAGGCAGTGGTTCCTGCTGATCTGCGCGCCCGGGTTCCATCCGAGGGTGTAGATGCAGCCACCGTCGTTCATCTGCTGCATCACATCGTGGATGTAGTTGCCGATGAGCCGGTTGTTGGACGCGGTGGTCGGCGTCGTGTAACGCGGCTGGTAGTTGTACAGGCCGCGGTTGGCATAGTGGTTGCTGCCGCCCGCGTCGTTGGCGCCCCAGCCGTACCCGATCGACATGCCGGAGTACGGCATGTTGTAGACCTCGTTCTGGGCGACGGTGCTGTTGGTGACGTACGTGGTCAGGACGGAGACGATGCCCCGGTAGTCCGCCCCGAGGTCGTGGATGCGGTTGTTGCTGATCGTGATGTCCCTGTTGACCATGCGCTGGTCGCTGGGGTGGTGGGCGTCGGCACGCACGCCGCCCACGAGGATGCCGCCGGCTGAGCTCCGGGCGATCTCCGACCGGGTCACCGTGATGTCGCGGGCGCCCAGGCCGACGCCGCCGGCGTGCGCGCCCGCGTCGTTGCCGATGCCGATGGCCGTCTGGCCCAGGTTGACGAACCGGGAGTCAGTGAAGGTGATGGTGTTGGCGGCGGAGACCTGTACGGCGGCCGGCATCTGCTGCCAGTGCGGCCGGGCGGCCTCGAACTGTGTGCAGCCGTTGTGGCAGGAGTCGAAGCTCGGCCAGCTCCAGTTGCCGGAGAGGTACGCGCCGGTCTGCTGGTCCGCGTAACCCTGGTTGCTGCTGGGGCCCAGCCAGCTCGTACCGGTGAAGGTGATCCCGCTGAACGTGACGTGGTGCGCCGGCTCGCTGTACGTGCCCCCGACACTCACCAGCGACTGCAGCGTCGGCAGTTCCACGCCGACGGTGCTCATGTTCTGCCCGGCCCGGGGGATGTAGTACAGGTCTCCGGCCGTGGGGTTGAGGTACCACTCGCCGGGTGAGTCCAGGAACTCGTACGCGTTGGACAGGTAGAACGGACCGGCCCGGTGCGGCCGCATGAGGGTGTCGTAGCCGAAGTTGTTGTTGTTCCACGCCGGCTGCTGCATCGTGATGAAGTTCGAACTGATGCTCTGCACCGGCGAGTACCGGTCGGTGAAGGAGTTGACGCTCTCCACCTCGACCCGGCTCTGGTCGGCCAGGTTGTTCAGATAGCTCAACGCACCGCTCGAGAACCTCATTCCGGCGCTGGAGGCCGTGAAATCGGCTCTGTTCACCTGGGTGCGTGCCCGGGTGGCGACGGCGCCGTCGACATAGAGCTGCCGGGTATCGAGGCCGGCGGGCACGTCGGCCTTCCAGATGTTCTTGGCCGCGTCGGCCACCGACCAGCCGGTGACCGCCCGGGCGCCGGTGATCACCGGTCGCGCCGACGGGGCGGCCCGCCACACGACCGTGTGACCGCCTGAGCCGGAGTCCTCCGCCGTCAGCCGCAGGGGCTGGGTCAGCCGGTACACACCGTCGGCCAACTGCACCACGATGTCGTCCGACATGGAGTCGTTGAGCGATCGCACCGCCGCCTGCGCGGCCGTCAGTGAGCACGGCTGCGCGCTGGAACAGTCGGTGCCTGTGCCGGACGGCGAGACGTACACGGTGTGGGGGGCCGCGGCTGCGGGCGCGGGGAACGCCATCACGGCGGTCGCGGTCAGACCGGCTGTGGCGGCTCCGGCCAGCAGCCGCCTTCGTATCGTGAGAGTTGTGAACACCTTTTCTCCTTATGGCGGTTCCCAGGCCGGAAAGGGATGACGGCAAGAGCGGCCCCTCCCCCATCACCCGGTCGAGGGAGCGTCTTGCAGTCCACGGAGCACAGTTCGGAGGTAGGACAGCCCGTCACGGGCGAGGGTGTCCTGCGACGGGGCGAGCGGCCGCCAGACCGAGGCCGCGGTGGCGATGGCCTCGTTCTGTGCGGTGAACGACTCGATGCACACCGCGCCGCCGTAGCCGGTCTTGGCCAGGCCGGCGAGGAAGCGTGGCCAGTCGAAGTGGTCGGCGCCCGGGGCGCCGCGGTCGGTGCCGCTGACCTGGACGTGCTTGATGTGCGGACCGGCCGTGACGAGCGCCTCGTAGGGGTCGGCCTCCTCGATGTTCATGTGATAGGTGTCGATCATCAGGCCGACGTTCGCGGGCAGACCGTCGATCAGCCCCACCGCCTGCTCGACCGTGTTGACGACGCTCGTCTCATAGCGGTTGAGGGCCTCCACACCGATGCTCACGCCCCGCTCCCCCGCGTAGTCGGCCACTGGCCGCAGGGCGCGGCGAATGTCCGCGTAGCAGGCCGCGCGCTCAGGCGGTGACATGCGCCAGGTCCGCCCCACCGCGGCGTAGACCGGGCCGCCGACGCAGGGCGCGCCGACGGCCACCGCACTGTCCACACACGTTTTCAGGTACGCCACGGTGGAAGCGACGGCCTCCGCCGGGGCGTTCACGAGGTCACGTCCGGGCGAGGTGACCGCGCAGACGCCGACCGCGTGCAGGCCGTGCTCCGCCAGCAGGTCCCGGGTGCGGGCCGGGTCCCAGTCGCCGGGTTGCTCGATCGGCAGCTCGACCGCGTCGAACCCGAACGCGGCGATCCGCGGCACCAGCTCGGCCAGGGCCTCGTCGTCGACCGGCGAGGCCCAGACCCAGGGGTTGACACCGATGGTGTACAACGGGCTACTTCCAGCGCTTCGGGTAGCCGGGCAGGTCGGTGCAGCCGCACATCGCGTAGTGCAGTGGCGGCATGCCGGCGTCGACGTACTCGTCCAGATTGTCCTGGGTGATGGTCGGCTGCGGCAGCTTCCACGGGTTCGGCACCCGCTCGCCGTCGAGGATCTTCAGCGCGGCGATGACCGGGGTGCGCCACTGGTAGGTCGGGTAGGTCGGGGCGATCGCCGTGAGCTTCTTCTCCTTCCACAGCTTCAGGAAGTCGAGCTGGTCCTCGCCGTTGATCGGCGGCACGGGCTTGCCGGCGTCCTCGAACGCCTCGACCGCCGCGCCCGCGACCGCCCCGGCGTCCATCCAGACGCCGTCGATCGTGCCGTACCGCTGGATGTAGTCGTTGACGATCTTCTTCGTCTTCGCCGGGTCGCCGTCGGTGAACTCGACGCCGACGACGTCGACGCCCGCCTTGTCGAAGGCGACCTTCGCCGCGGACCAACGGGTCTCCAGCACGTCGACGCCGGGCAGGATGCGCAGCGCGAGCACCTTGCCGCCCCGCTTCATCTTCTCGGTGACGAACTCCGCCGCGACGTGGCCGAATCCATAGCCGCCGATCGGGTTGATGAACGTCACCGGGCAGGTCGTGTCGACGCCGCGGTCGAAGACGATGACCGGCAGGCCCTTCCGGCAGGCGGCCTCCACGGCCGGGGTGAGCGTCGCGGTGGTGTTCGGCGAGACGATGAGCGCGTGGCAGCCCTTGCCGAGCAGGTCGTTGATGTCGGCGATCTGCTTCTGGTCCTTGCCTTCGGCATCGACGTGGACGAACTCGGAGATCCGGCCGCGGTGCGTGTCGACCTCGGCCCGCATGGTCTTGAAACCGACCTGCCGCCAGGGGTTGTTCAGCCCGGCGTTGGAGAAGCAGAGCTTGTACGGTCCGGGCTTCTTGTACTTCGCGGTCTCCACCATCGCCGGGTCGAGCGCCTGCTCCCAGGGCTTGCCGGCCGGTCCGGTGGGCGTGGTGTCCAGGAGGGCGAGCTGCTTGTCGTAGTCGGCCCGCACGAAGAACTTCGACTGCTCCCCGGTGCCCGACCCGGTGTCCGACCCGGTGCTCGCGGAGGGCGGCCCCGATGCGCCGGTGGTGGGCTCGTCGGTGGAGCAGCCGGCCAGCACCAGTAAGGCGCTCACGGCCAGCACCGTCATGGAATGCCTCACTGAATCCCCTTTTGTCTGGACGGGAAACGGAAGGACGCCGCCGCCACGGCGAACAGGATGATCGCGCCCTGGACCGTCGGTTTGAGGGCGCCGGAGACGCCGTAGAAGTTCATGAGCGTGAAGAGCGTCTCCAGGGTCAGCGCGCCCAGCATCGCGCCGACGACCGAACCGCGGCCCCCGCCCAGGGCGACACCGCCGAGGACCGCCGCGGTGATCGCGCCGAACTCCAGGCCGGCACCGGCCTGGAACGACACTCCGCTGTACCCGCCGATCAGGACCGCCGCGAGCGTGGCGGCGACTCCGCTGAGGACGAACGCCATGGTCTTGGCGCGCCACACGCGCACGCCGCTCAGCTCGGCGGTCCGCGGGTTGCCACCGACGGCGACCAGGGTGCGACCGAAATCCGAACGCGTCAGCACCAGCGCCGCGGCCGCCGCCGCCAGCAGGACGACCAGGGCGTACGGTATCCGGCCCAGCACGGGCACGTCCTCGAACGCCGACCGGCCGAGCCGGCGGAACTCCTCGGAGAGGCCGCCCTTCGGGGCACCGTCGGACCACAGGTACACGGCACCGACGAGGATCAGGAACATCCCGAGGGTCGTGATGAACGACGGCACCCGCAGCCGCGTGGTGACGAGGCCGTTGACGAGGCCGACGGCGATGCCGAACGCGAGCAGCAGCAGGACGACGGGCCAGCCGGCCGACGGATCGCCGTCGATCAGCCGGGCGGCGACGACCACCTGCGCGGTGACCAGAGAGCCGACGGACAGGTCCAGCTCGCCGGAGACGATGACGAAGTACTGGCCGGCGGCGAGCAGGACGACCGGCGCGGAGCGGCCGAGGAACGACATCAGCGACGGCGGCGAGAGGAAGTCCGGCTGGCGGGCGGCCAGCAGCACCAGCAGCACCGCCAGGATCGCGATGATCGGCGTGAGACCGCCGGAGCGGACCTTGAGGAGCCGCGGTGGGCGCGCGATCCGCATGCTAGGACGCCTTTCGCATCGCCCGGCGGGCGTAGACGGCGACCGCCGCGATGATGATCACGCCACGGATCACCTGCTTGAAGAACACGTCGACTTCCAGCTGGTTGAAGACGGCGTCGATGCTCGCGAGCAGCAGCACGCCGCCGACCGTGCCGACCACGCCGCCGCGCCCGCCGGCCAGGGCGGTGCCACCGAGCACCACCGCGGCGACCGACTCCAGGTCGTACAGTCCCTCGGTGCCCACCCTCGGTGCGCCGGCGCCGAGGCGACTGGCGAGGTAGACCCCGGCGAGGCCGGCGCAGAGGGCGCACAGCACATGGGCGGTGACGAGGACCCGGCTGCCCCGCACGCCGGAGAGCCGGGCGACCTCCGGGTCGCCGCCCACAGCGATCAGGTGATGGCCGAAGCGGGTGCGCGCCAGCACGAACCAGGCCGCGGCGGCGACGGCGAGCAGCAGCAGGAACGACAGCGGCACCGGGCCGACGCGCTGGTACCCCAGGCCCTGCACCAGGGCGGGTGCGGTCTTGCCGGCCGGGCCGTCGTATCCGTTGTCGAGGTATCCCTTCAGCAGCAGTCCGACGCCGACGGTCGCGATGAAGGGGTTGATCCGCACCGCGGTGACGAGCAGGCCGTTGAGGAGGCCGATCGCGGCGCTGACAGCGAGCGTCAGGCCGATCGCCGGCAGCAGCGCACCGTCGTCACCGGCCATGGTCTCGGCGGCGACGAGGGTGCTCAGGCTGACCACGTACGCCACGGACAGGTCCAGCGAGCCCCCGACGACGACCAGCGTCTGGCCGACCGCGACGAGGCCCAGACCGGCGGCGACGTGCAGCAGGCTCACCGTCGTCGGCACGCTGAACAGCCGGCCGCCGTCGAGAGTGACGACGATCCAGCCGATCGCCAGGGTGAGGACCAGGGCGACGAACACACCGGGCGGGGTCCGCCGGGCGGCCAGGGACAGCGCGCCGCTCATCCGGCCTCCTCCCGCCCGGTGCCGACCGCCAGGGCGACGACATCCTCCTCCGTCGCGCCGGCGGGCAGCTCGCCGGCGATCCGGCCGTCGCGCATGACGACGATCCGGTCGCTCATGCCGAGCAGCTCGGGCAGCTCGGACGACACCATCAGCACGGCGGCGCCGTCGCGGGCCAGCCGTCGGACGAGATCGTGGATCGCCGACTTGGCGCCCACGTCGATGCCCCGGGTCGGCTCGTCGAAGAGCAGGATCCTCGGGGCGAGCGCGAGCCACCTGGCCAGCACGACCTTCTGCTGGTTGCCCCCGGACAGGAAACGGATCTCCTGGTCCTCCCCGGCGGAGCGAAGTTCAACGGCGGCGAGCAGCTCCCGGACCCGCGCGGTCCGGGCACCGCGTCCGCCCCGGCCCGGGCGGACGGCACGGACGGCGCGTGCGGCCAGCAGCGCGTTGTCCAGCACCGACTGCTCGGCGACGATCCCCTCGCCCTTGCGGTCCTCGGAGACGTAGGCGATCCCGGCCCGCATCGCGGCGCGGGGTGAGCGCAGCCGGACCGGCGCTCCGTCGACGGTCACCTGGCCGATGCCGAACGGTGCGGCGCCGAACAGTGCGCGGGCCAGCGCCGACCGGCCGGAGCCCTGGAGGCCGCCGACGCCGAGCACCTCGCCGGCGCGCAGTCGCAGGTCGATGCCGCGCAGTTTCCGGTTGCCTCCACCCCGGACGGTCAGCCGCACCGGGCCCAGCTCCTGCGGCCTCGCCGGGTCGGGGTAGTAGCTCGACAGCTCGCGGCCGACCATGTGGCGCACCAGCTGATCGGCGCTGGTGTCCGCGGTGTCCAAGGCCGCCACCGCCCGGCCGTCCTTGAGCACGGTGATCCGGCTGGACAGGTCGAAGACCTCCTTGAGGCGGTGCGAGACGTACAGCACGCCTATCCCGTGCTCCTGCAGTTGCCGCACGAGCGCGTAGAGCCGGTCGACTTCGTGGTCGGCGAGAGCGGCAGTGGGCTCGTCCATGATGAGCAGCCGCGCTTCGAGGGCGAGCGCCTTGACGATCTCGACCACCTGTTGTTGCGCCACGCCGAGTCGTCCCACGCGCGTGTCGGGCGGTAACGAGCCCTCCCCGATCGAGGCGAGGAGTTCCGCGGTGCGGCTGAGCATCGCCCTGCGGTCGACCAGCCCGCGGCGCAGGGGCTCGCGGCCCAGCCAGACGTTCTCCGCGACGGTGCGCTCGGGCAGCAGGGTCAGCTCCTGGTGGACGGTGCCGATACCGGCCTGTTGGGCCTCACGCGGGCTGCGGAACGTCCGCGGTGCGCCGGCGAACTCCACCGTCCCCTCGTCGGGCTGGTGGACGCCGGACACCACCTTCATGAGCGTGGACTTGCCGGCGCCGTTCTCGCCGACGACCGCGTGCACCTCGCCCGGCCGGACCTGGAGTCCGACGCCGTCGAGCACCCGCACGCCGAGGAACGACTTGCCGATGCCTCGCAGAGCGAGCAGCGGCGACGGCAGCGGGCCAGACATCGTGAAGAAACCTCTGTATTCGCGTCGTCAGCAGGATTGAGTCACCGATAGCTGAATCGTTCGGGCAGGGCCGGCATGGAATGACTTCTCCCGCCCGCGAGCTATCGTCGAATAACCGCGAACTTTCGCCGGAAGCGATGGCGACATCGCGGCCCCGAGGGTAAGTGTCTTGATGAGCGCCTGGCAATACCACCGGACATCACAGGAGGGCGTTCGTTGTTCGAACTGCACCCTGTGGGGCGGCTATCGGTCGACAGCGATTGATACGCCAAAATCTGTTATCGAATCGGCCCGACGGCAGTCGCGCACCCGACCACGACGGCTGATGCGTGGAAAGTGTTATGGAATCGGTCCGACGTCAGTCGCGCACCGGATCACGATGATCGGTGCGCAAAAAGTGTTATGGAATCGGCCGCACCCGAACCTTATTGACTGTTGCGACAGGCCGCTGCATGCTGACCGGCAGACCACGGGAGACGGTCGCATCCGGTGTGACGCCCCCTCTCTTCGTAGGGAATTGACTGCCCGTCACGGCGGACGGGACGACGAGCTGACGGCACACGCGTGCCTACGACGCGCTCAGGCACTCCGGCGCATCGGAGGTGCCGCCGGTGCGTGCCCGTGGTCATGCCATCGTTGCTCCGCCGAAAGAGGAGACGGCATGCGTCGCATCATCTTTGTCTTCGCGGCGATCGCGGGCGTGCTCCTGTCGCTCGTCATCGCCCCACCGGCGTCAGCGGCGCCGGACTTCCGCGCCCTGGTCTTCACGAAGACGGCCGGCTACCGGCACGATTCGATCCCCGCCGGCCTCGCGATGTTCCGGGAGCAGGCGGCGGCCAACGACTTCGAGTTGGTCCACAGCGAGGACTCGAGCGTTTTCACCCCGGCGAACCTCGCCACCTTCGACGTGCTCATCATGTTCCAGACATCGGGAATGGTGTGGACCACGGCGGCCCAACGTCAGGCGGTGGAGGGCTACCTCGCCAGTGGCAAGGGCATCGTCGCCATCCACAACGCCACGGACATGGGAATCGAGAACGAGTACCCGTGGTGGGACCAGACCATCAACGGCGGCGCCCACATGCCGGAGCACTCCCCCGGCGTGCTGGGCGGCACCGCCGTCGTCGCGGACAAGAAGCACCCGTCGACGGCCGGTCTGCCGGACCGCTGGAACCGCAGCGAGGAGTGGTACAACTTCGACCGCAACCCCCGCGGCGACGTCCATGTCCTGGTCACCGCGGACGAGCGCACGTACAACCCCGGCCCCCGCGCCATGGGGCCGGACCACCCCATCTCCTGGTGCCGCAACACCGGCGGCGGCCGGGTGTGGGCCACCGGCATGGGGCACACCAGCGCGGCGTACAGCGAGACCCATTTCCGCAACCACGTCCTCGGGGGCGTCACGTGGGCGGCCGGCAAGGAGCCCGGTGACTGCGGCGGCACCGTGTGGAGCAACTTCGAGAAGCGCACCCTCGACGACAACACCGCGGACCCGATGGCCCTCGCGGTCGCCCCGGACGGGCGAGTGCTGTACGTCCAGCGGTCCGGACAGGTGAAGATCTTCAAGCCGACCACCAACAGGACCGTGACAGCCGGCACGCTCAGCGTCTACACCGGCGGCGAGGACGGCCTGACCGGACTGGCGCTCGACCCCGACTTCGCCGACAACGGCTACGTGTACCTGTATCACTCCCCGGCCGGAGTCCCGAACGACATCAACAGGGTCTCCCGGTTCACGCTCACCGGCGACACCCTGAACATGTCGAGCCAGGTGACGGTCATCGACATCCCCGCGACCCGGGACCGCACGTTCGCCGAGCCCGGGCACACGGGCGGGTACATCGAGTTCGGCCCCGACAAGAACCTCTACATCGGCACCGGGGACGACGTCCCACCGAACCTCGACTCCAACTGGCAGGGCTACGCCCCGCTGGACTGGCGGCCGGGCAAGGCCAACCTCGACGCCGCACGCACCGCCGGCAACACCAACGACCTGCGGGGCAAGCTCCTGCGCATCCGGCCATCGGCGGACGGCGGCTACACCATCCCGGCCGGCAACCTCTACCCGCAGGGCACAGCGCAGACCCGGCCGGAGATCTACGCGATGGGCTTCCGCAACCCGTTCCGCTTCTCGATCGACCCGGACAACGGGTGGGTCTACCTCGCCGACTACGGCCCGGACCGGAACCCGCCCGCGACGAACCGCGGCCCCGAAGGGCTCGTCGAGCTCAATGTGATCAAGGCCCCGGGCAACTACGGCTGGCCGTTCTGCCACGGCAACAACCAGGCCTACGCGCCCTACAACCCGGACACCCGCGTCGTCGGCGCCAAGTTCAACTGCAACGCGCCGGTCAACAACTCGCCGAACAACACCGGCTTGACCAGCCTCAAGCCGATCGTCGCGCCGAACATGTGGTACGGCTACGGCGTCTCGCCAGACTTCCCCGAACTCGGCTCCGGCGGCTCGGGGCCGATGGGCGGACCGGTCTACCGCTACAACGCCGCGAACCCGTCCGAGACGAAGTTCCCCCCTTACTACGACGGGGTCCACTTCTTCTACGAGTGGTCGCGCCACACCGTCAAGGAGGTCCACTTCGACTCCGCGACCGCGGTCACCCGGACCAACCCCTTCATGCCCGCCGCCAAGTTCCTCAAGCCGATGGACATGGAGTTCGGGCCCGACGGCTCGCTGTACCTGCTCGAATGGGGCAACAACTTCTCCGGTGGCAACAACGACTCGGGGCTCTACCGCATCGACTACAACCACGGCGGACGGTCGCCGATCGCCAAAGCCACCGGAACGCCCACCAACGGGGACGCGCCACTGAACGTACAGTTCAGCAGCGCGGGATCCACGGACCCGGATCCGGGCAGCACGCTCAGCTACCACTGGACGTTCGGCGACGGCACCACGTCCACGGCGGCCAACCCGTCGCACACCTACACCACCAACGGCAACTACACCGCCCAGCTCAAGGTCACCGACAACACCGGCAGGACGGCCTTCGCCAACGTGCCGATCACCGTGGGCAACACGGCACCGACCGTCACCCTCACCCTTCCGTCCAACGGCGGCATGCTGGACTTCGGCGACCGCGTCCCGTACAAGGTGTCCGTCTCGGACCCCGGCGGCGCGCCCGTCGACTGCGCCAAGGTGTTCGTCAACCCCGCCCTCGGCCACGACGACCACCAGCATGAGACCACGGACCATCCGGGGTGCTCGGGCACCATCGACACGACGCTGCTGGGCGGGCACCCCGAGGGCGCCAACCTGTACTACGTGCTCAACGCCCGCTACACGGACGACGGCGGCCCCGGCGGCGCGAACCCGCTCACCGGCTATGCCCAAGCGATCCTCCAGCCCAAGCACAAGCAGGCCGAGTTCTCCACGGACCAGTCGGGTGTGCGGATCGTCGAGCAGGCCGGCGCGGAGAGCGGCAAGCGGGTCGGCGACATCTCCGACGGCGACTGGATCGCGTTCAAACCGATGAGCCTGTCGGGCATCACGAGCGTGAAGTACCGCCTGTCGTCGCCGAGCGGCGGCGGATCGATCGAACTGCGCGCAGACTCCCCGACCGGCCCCCTCCTGGCCACGACACCGGTGCCCAGCACCGGCGGCTGGAACACCTACCAGTCCACGTCGGCGGTGAACACCCCCGATCTCGCCGGCTCGCACCCGCTCTACCTGGTGTTCAAGGGCACCTCGAACAACTGGTTCGACCTCGACTCGCTCACCTTCGGCGGCAACGGGGTCGGCGAACCGGGCAGCGGCGGCGGTGGCGGCGTGGCCGGAAGGACCTGGACGGTCGCGGCGCAGCACAGCGCCAAATTCATGGACGTCAGCGAGGCCTCGACCGCTGACGGTGCCCAGATCGTGCAGTGGCCGGCCACCGGCGGCAACAACCAGAAGTGGCAGGCCGTCGACGCCGGTGGCGGCGCCGTCCACCTGAAGGCGGTGCACAGCGGCAAGTGTCTCGCCGTCACGGGCGGGTCCACCGCCCAGGGCGCGTTCCTGCAACAGTCCGCCTGCGACAACGGCAACGCGCAGAAGTTCCTCGTCACACCCACCGGCACGGCGGGCGTGTACACGGTGAAGAGCGTGCCCAGTGGGCTGTGCGTGGACGTCAACGGCGGCTCGACGGCCGACGGCGCACGACTCCAGCAGTGGAGCTGCCACTCCGGCGCCAACCAGCAGTGGCGGTTCACCGCCGTATGACCCGACCGGACGGGATGCCCGGCTCGGTCGCGCGCCGGGCATCCCACCCTGCGAACAGGTGGAGAACCGCGATGGTTTTTCGGATACCCCGGCCCCGCCGGTACGGACGACTGTCCGCGCTGGGCACCACCCTGGTGCTGGTCGCCGTCGGCGCCACCGCGGTGGCGGCACCGATCGAGCCCGGAAAGAGCGCCCCTCTCGTGGGCGTGCAGTCCGGCCGCTGCCTGACCGTCCCCGGCTCCAGTACCGCCAACGGCACCCAGACCCAACTCCAGGACTGCACCGGCGCCACCGGCCAGACCTGGACCCACACCACCGGCAAACAACTGACCGTCCACGGAAACAAGTGCCTCGACGCCGGCGGACGCGGCACCACCAACGGCACCGCAGTCATCATCTGGGACTGCAACGGCGGCACCAACCAGCAGTGGAACGTCAACCCCGACGGCACCATCACCGGCGTCCAGTCCGGACTGTGCCTCGACGCCAACGCCGGCGGCACCGCCAACGGCACCAGGATCATCCTCTGGTCCTGCAACGGCGGCACCAACCAGCAGTGGAAC
>NZ_WWIC01000018.1:0-20490 GCF_009872555.1 Streptomyces sp. SID5643 | reverse complement strand
CCCCAGGGCGTACCCGGCCGCGGCGGCGACGGGCGCGGCGACGCGGGCGTCGAGGGCGGTGAGGACGTCGAGCACGCGCGCGTGGAGGTTCTCTCCGTCGTCCCCGGCCGGGAAGCGGGCCACGGCGGCCGGCCAGCCGGGCGGGAGCAGCGCCCCGGCCAGGTCGGTGACGACGGTGACCCGGTCGGGCACCATCTCGGCGGGGCTGAGCAGCACGGTGTCGTGCGGGTCGTGCAGGGTGTCGCGCCAGGTCTCGTCGCTGACGAGGTGCAGGCCCTCGCCCCGGGCGGCCTCGACGGTCTCGTGGAGCAGTTCGGGAGGGGCCACCGTCGCGGTGGGGTCGTCGGCGACGGACAGCACGAGCAGCCGTGGGTCGCCGCCCTCGGCGCGGACCCGGCGCACGGTCTCCAGCAGCGCGTACGGGTCGGGCACACCGCCGCTCTCCGGCGGGGTCGGCACATGGAAGGCGGGACGCCCCAGCAGGCGTGCGTACGGCGCCCACCAGGCGGCGCAGGGCCGCGGTACGAGGACGTCGCCGCCGAGGGCGGCGGTCAGGGCGAGCAGCAGGGCGGGCGAGCCGGGGGCGGCGGCCACCCGGTCGGGGTCGCAGGGCAGTCCGCGGCGGTGCCAGTAGCCGCAGGCGGCCTCGCGCAGGGCACGGCTGCCGCCGACCGGCTCGTGGCCGCCCCGGGAGGCCGCGGCGGCGAGCACCGCGGACAGCTCCGGCAGGACCGGCAGCCCGTCCTCGGGGAGCGGCGGCCCGAACCGGACGGGGCCGTGACCTTCGGGGGCCGTGCGCCGCATCCGTACCTCCGCAGTGCCAGTGCCTGGTGCCGCCGTGTCGTGTCGCCGTCGCCCTCGGCACCTGAGTACCCACAGTGCCGCCGCCCCATGGGCGCCCGGCCGGGTCGTGACGGTCACAGCATGAGCGGGGCCGGGCCGGGGAAGCCGGGTCCCCCCGGCGCGGGCGAACAGGCCCGGAGGGTCAGCGGAAGGGGTCGCCCCCGCGGTTGCGCAGGCGGTGGACGGCGGCTGCGCACGCGCCCGCGATCAGCACCCCGCCCGCGACCAGGGCGGGCACGGAGTCGGTGAAGGCGCCGCCGTCACCGGCCCGCACTCCGCGCTGGACCGGTGCCGCGCCGCACTCGGTGTGGTGGCGTTCGTGGTGGTGCGAGGGTTCGGGACAGGGCTTGTGGGTGGGGTGGTGGGTCGGGTGGTGCGTGGGCTGGTGCGACGGCTTGTGGGATCCGCCGCCGTGCGCCACGGTGAACGTCGCGCTCCACTCCGTGCCCTCCCCGCCGGGGGCGGCCGGGCAGATGCCGTCGACGGTCCACGCCGAGTCCTCGCCCAGGGCGTCCGGGTCGCCCTCGAAGTTGTCCGCGGAGGCGATGAGGGCCGTGCCGCGGTAGGCGGGGCCGGACACCTCGTCGTCGTTGCCGGTGACCCGCTGGAGCGGCACCGTGCCCTCGTCGAAGGCCTGCGAGGTCGCGTCGATGGTGTCGGGCGGCGGCCCACCGGTCGGATCGCAGCTGACCGAGACGGTGACGGTGCCTCCGGGCTGGACGGTGGCGGGACTGACCTCCGCGGCCGGCTCGGCGAAGACGGCCGGCGCCGCGCCCACCAGGGCTGAGCCGGCCAGGACGGCGACGGACAGGGCGTGCAGGCTGCGGCGCATCGAGGGGACTCCTTCGGTAGTCATACCCCTCTGCCATGACAGCCAGGCCCCTGCGCCGACGCGCGCGGCGAGGCCCCATTGGCGGGACAGTGCCACTCGACCGGGTGAACCGGAGCGCCCCCGGGGGCGCGGGCCGCAGTGAGATGCGGCCCTCAGGCGACGTCCCTCATGACCTGCTCCCGCACCCGTCCGCAGCACCGGCTGATCAGCCGGGACACGTGCATCTGCGAGATGCCGAGCTCCTCGGCGATCCGGCTCTGCGTCATGTCCCCGAAGAACCGCATGTACAGGATCGCCCGCTCCCGCTCGGGCAGCGCCGCCAGCCGGGCCTTCACGGACTCCCGGTCGACGACCGTGTCCAGCGCGGGGTCGTCCGACCCCAGCGCGTCGCTCAGGGAGTAGCCGTCCTCGCTGCCGGGCAGCTCCGCGTCCAGGGACAGCGCCGTGAAGCTCTCCAGCGCCTCCAGACCGGCGCGGACGTCCTCCTCGCTCATGTTCGCGTGCTCGGCGAGCTCGGACACGGTGGGGCGGCGCCCGGAGATGGTGTGGGACAGCTCCTGTCCGGCGATACGCACACGGTTGCGCAGGTCCTGGACGCGGCGGGGTACGTGCAGGGTCCACATGTGGTCCCGGAAGTGCCGCTTGATCTCGCCGGTGACGGTCGGCACGGCATAGCTCTCGAAGGCGTTGCCGCGCTCGGGGTCGTACCGGTCGACGGCCTTGACCAGGCCGAGGGCAGCGACCTGGCGCAGGTCCTCCAGGTTCTCGCCGCGGCTGCGGAAGCGTCCGGCGAGGCGGTCCGCCATGGGCAGCCAGGCCTCGACGATCTCGTCGCGGAGCGCGTCGCGCTCCGGGCCGGCGGGCATCGAGGTGAGCCTGCGGAAGGCCTCGGCGGTGTCGGGGGCGTCGTCGTGGGGGTGCCGTTTCGCGCTGGTTCGGGTCTGCATGATGCGTCGCAATTCCCTTGCAGATGCTTGGGGTCGGACGGTCACCGTGGAAGCGCATCCGCTTCTGGACAGGGCCTCGGTGGCGGCGCGCGACGCCGCTCCCACGGGCGTGCCTCCTGTCCGAAGCACTGAGGGGCGCCTGCCCCCGGCCCCCGCCCGCAAACCCGGAGAGGTTTTCCGCCGTCGCGCAGGGTGACTCGTACTGCCGGCTCTGCCCCCTACGTCCGGGAGGTCGTACATGAGCACCAAGGTCGCCGACCATGTTCTGCGGAGGCTGCGCGAATGGGGAGTGGAGCAGGTCTTCGGCTATCCGGGCGACGGCATCAACGGCCTGCTCGCCGCGTGGGGCAGGGCCGAGAACGAGCCGCGGTTCGTGCAGTCACGGCACGAGGAGATGTCGGCGTTCCAGGCGGTGGGCTACGCCAAGTTCAGCGGCCGTCTCGGGGTGTGCGCCGCGACGTCGGGGCCGGGCGCGATCCATCTGCTGAACGGCCTGTACGACGCGAAGCTGGACCACGTGCCGGTGCTGGCGATCGTCGGCCAGACGCACCGCACCGCGATGGGCGGCTCCTATCAGCAGGAAGTCGATCTGCACACGCTGTACAAGGACGTCGCCTCCGATTTCGTGGAGACGGTGACGGTGCCCGAGCAGCTGCCGAACGTACTGGACCGGGCGATCCGCACCGCGTACGCGCGCCGCTGCCCGACCGCGGTCATCATCCCCGGCGATGTGCAGGAGCTCGACTACGCGCCGCCGACGCACGAGTTCAAGATGGTGCCCTCCAGCCTGGACCGCGGCTCGTGGACGGCGATGCCCTCCGACGACTCGGTGCGGCGGGCCGCCGAGATCCTCAACTCCGGTGACAAGGTGGCGATCCTGGTGGGCCAGGGCGCTGCCGGAGCGCGGGCCGAGGTGGAGCGGATCGCCGAGCTGCTCGGCGCGGGCGTCGCCAAGGCGCTGCTCGGCAAGGACGTCCTCAGCGACGAACTGCCGTACGTCACCGGCTCGATCGGCCTGCTGGGCACGCGCCCGTCGTACGAGCTGATGCGGGACTGCGACACGCTGCTGACCATCGGCTCGTCGTTCCCGTACTCCCAGTTCCTGCCGGAGTTCGATCAGGCACGGGGCATCCAGATCGACATCGATCCGCACATGGTCGGGATGCGCTACCCGTACGAGGTGAACCTGGTCGGTGACGCGAAGGCCACCCTGGAGCGGCTGATCCCGCTCATCGAGGAGGGACGCGGGCGCGAGTGGTACGACACCGTGTGCGACAACGTCGCGCGCTGGCGTGACGTCATGGAGCGCCGGGCGGGGCTCGACGCCGACCCGATCAACCCGGAGTACGTGGCCCGCGCACTGGACCCGCTGCTGCCGGACAACGCGATCGTCGCCTCGGACTCGGGCTCCGCGGCCAACTGGTACGCACGGCACCTGACCATGAGGCCGGGCATGCGCGGCTCGCTCTCCGGCACGCTGGCGACGATGGGCTGCGGGGTGCCGTACGTGATCGGCGCGAAGTTCGCGCACCCCAACCGGCCGGCGATCGCGCTGGTGGGTGACGGGGCGATGCAGATGAACGGGATGGCGGAGCTGATCACGGCGGCCAAGTACCGGCATCTGTGGGAGGACCCGCGGCTGGTGATCGCGGTGTTCAACAACCACGATCTGAATCAGGTCACGTGGGAGCTGCGGGCGATGGGGGGCGCGCCGTCGTTCCTGCCCTCGCAGGAGCTTCCGGACGTGCAGTACGCCGCGTTCGCCCGTTCTCTGGGACTGACCGGCATCCGGGTGGAGAAGCCGGAGGACGTCGAGGCGGCCTGGCGGGCCGCCCTGGAGGCGGACGGCCCTGCGGTGGTGGAGTTCCTGACCGATCCCGCCGTCCCGCCGATCCCGCCGCACGCCACCTGGGACCAGATGGAGGCGACCGCCGCGTCGGTCCTGAAGGGCGACGCCGACCGGGGATCGATGGTCAAGCGGGGCTTCAAGGCGAAGGTGCAGGAGTTCCTGCCGGGGCGGGAGAAGAAGTAGCGGCGGCAGGGGGCACGCCGGCCGGTTCGGGCCGGCCGGCGTCCTCCTGCGGCAGCAGCAACTCCTCGTAGCGCCCCAGCACCAGCACCACTCCGAGCATGAGCAGCGGGATGAGCACAGCGAGCATCGCCATGACGGGTCCTTCCCCAGAGAGGTGTGGGGGGTGTGATCCGGGTCTCCCGCAGAACATGGCGCAAACCAGTGCGGGCGGCGGCGATCGGGCTCACGGAACCTGTGTCGCCCTCCGGTGTACGGGTACGCGGTGCGGGCCCCCGAACGTCTGGAGGGAGACATGCAGCGAGGCAGCGACCGGCTGAGCGTCCACCGGGACGACGAGATGAAGCACGAACTGCAGGGTCTGCTCAGGTCAGGGCACCCCACGCGCAGTGAGGAGTGGCACGACCCGGAGCCGGCCGCCGAGGACGACCCCGAGGTCGCCCACGGGCCGGTGACGCCGAGCCGTGCGCCGACGTCCCTGGAGTCGGTCCGGCTGGACCTGGCCCGGATCCTGGGCCGCAGGGCGTTCCCCGCGAGCGCGCGCGACCTGGCCCGCGAGCTGCGCGGCCGCCAGGCGCCCGACACCTTGGTCGAGGCCCTGGAGGGGCTGCCGCGCCAGGAGCGCTACGGCAATGTCCAGGAGCTGGCCCAGGCCCTGATCCGGGCCCGTGAGACCGGGCCGGAGGAGTACGCGTAGGGACCGCGCCGGGGGCGCCGCGGGCTGCCGCGGCGCCCCCGCCGGCCTGGGAACGGAGGGAAGGCTCCCGAGATGGCCGAGTACGTCAAGGACGTGATGACAGCGGGTGTGGCCGCGGTGCGCCCGGACGCCTCGCTCGTCGAGGCGGCGCAGCTGATGCGCACGCAGAACATCGGCGACGTGGTGGTGGCCGAAGGGCAGGACGTGATCGGTGTGCTCACCGACCGTGACATCACCGTACGGGCCGTGGCCGACGGCGCCGATCCGATGACGGTCAGCGCGCGGACCGTGTGCACCCCCCGTCCGGTGACGGTGACGCCGGACGACCTCGTGGCGACGGCGGTGACGCTGATGCGCGAGCACGCGGTACGCCGGCTGCCGGTGGTGGAGAACGGGCTGCCGGTGGGGATCGTGAGCCTCGGCGACGTGGCCGAGGCCGAGGACCCGGCGTCGGCACTCGCCGACATCAGCCGCGCCGAGCCCGACGCCCGGGGCGGCGGGTGACCACGGACCGGACGGAGCGGAGCAGCGTCGGCGTGCGCGCCGGCGCCCGGAACGAACAAGAGCGGGAAAGGACGTAGAACATCATGCGCATTGCGTTTCTGGTCGCGCCCGAGGGCGTCGAGCAGGTCGAGCTGACCGATCCGTGGCAGGCCGCGAAGGACGCGGGTCACGAGCCCGTGCTGGTGTCGACACAGCAGGGCGAGATCCAGGCCTTCCACCACCTCGACAAGGCGGACACGTTCCCCGTGGACGAGGTCGTGGGCGATGCCTCGCCGGACTCCTTCGGTGCTCTCGTGCTGCCGGGCGGCGTCGCCAATCCGGACTTCCTGCGGATGGACGACAAGGCCGTGGCTTTCGTCCGGGACTTCTTCGAGCACGGCCGTCCGGTGGCGGCGATCTGTCACGCGCCGTGGACGCTGGTCGAGGCGGACGTCGTACGCGGGCGGGAACTCACGTCCTGGCCGAGCCTTCAGACGGACATCCGCAACGCGGGCGGCACCTGGGTCGACAAGCAGGTCAAGGTCTGTGACCACGGGGCGAACAAGTTGGTCACCAGCCGTAAGCCGGACGATCTGAAGGCGTTCTGCGAGACCTTCCTGGAGGTCTTCGCGCAGGAGGCCGCCTGACAGTCGGGCGGCGGCGAGCGTTTCGCGCGCCGCTCCGTTCCGGCCGTGTCCTTCGAAGGGGCTCAGGTGCCGGGGTTCGCGGGAGTCTCCGACTCCCCGCTCCCGCGCTCCCGGGCCCCTTCGCGTGTGCGGCCCGCGGCCACGGGGCGGCGCGGGTTGCGGCGCAGATACTCGCCCTCCAGCTGCGCCATGCGCTCGTTGTGGGCGCGCAGCGCGTCGTTCGAGCCGTAGAGCAGCGTGTCGTGGCGCGTGCGGTGGATGGTCTCCAGCTCTTTCATGAGCTGCTGGTCGTCCAGCCGGTCAGGATCCACTCCGGTCATCGTGTCGCCCCGCTCGTCGTGTTCGTCCCTGCGGTCCGGGTACCCGCCCCCGGAGCAACTGAGCACTGCCCCCGAGCGGCATCCGGGAGGAACCATGGATCTCGCCTTTCTGCACCCACTGTACGAACACCCCGGGCCTTGGGCCTCCGTGTACGTCGACACCTCTCGGCACACGGAGGGCACTCCCCACGAGCGGGAGCTGACGGCCCAGGCGATGGCCGGCGCGCTGGCCGAGCAGGGAGCGGACGAGGCGACGTGCCAGGCCGTGCGGGGCGCGATCGAGGATCTGCGGCACTCCTCCGAGCCGCACGGCCGCGCCCTGTTCGCCCGTGCCGGCGAGGTCGTCCTCGACCCGCCGCTGGTCCGTCCGCCGCAGGGCGGCGACTGGGCCGAATGGGCGCCGCTGCCGCGGGTCGCGCCCCTGCTGGAGCTGGCCGGCGAGGACCCGGTGTGCGTGGTGGCGTACGTCGACCGCAAGGGCGCGGACTTCGAGCTGCGCAACGCGCTGGGCCGGGAGGACGCCGGGAGCGTCACCGGACGGCAGTGGCCCGTGCACCGGACGAGCTCCGCGGACTGGTCGGAGCGGCACTTCCAGCTGCGGGTGGAGAACACCTGGGAGCACAATGCCGCGGAGATCGCCGACGCGCTCGCCGTGTGCCAGGAGGAGACCAAGGCCGACCTGCTGATTCTCGTCGGCGACGACCGGGAGCGGCGGTCCGTGCACGAGCGGCTGCCCAAGCGGCTGCACGCGCTGGTGGTCGAGGCGCCGCACGGCACCGGCAGCCGGCTGCTCGACGAGGACGTGGAGCGCGCCCGGGCCGAGCATGTGGCGCGGCAGGCCGAGGCGGAGCTGGAGCGCTTCCGCGCCGCCCGCACCCCTGACGGCGAGGGCCGGTCCGGGGCCGCCGAGGGCGTGCCCGCGCTGGTCGAGGCGGCGCGGGAGCACCGCATCGACGAGCTGCTGATCAGGGTGGACGGGCCCGACGCGCACCGCGAGGTGTGGATCGGGGAGGACCCCGACCAGCTCGCGGTGCGCCGCACGGACCTGAAGGTCCTGGGCGAGCAGCACTCGTGGCCGGCCCGGGCGGACGACGCGCTGATCCGTTCCGCGGTGGCCACGGACGCGCCGGCGCTGTCGGTGTCCGAGCGTGAGGTGCCCGTGGGAGGCCTCGGAGCGCTGCTGCGCTGGAAGTGACCGGGGCTGCTGTGCGCCCGGCCTCCGTAGCAGTACCTCACACGTCGCGTGTGCGGGTACGCGGTGGCCGGTCGCGCAGTTCCCCCGCGCCTCTGAGGGGTGCGGCCCCGGGCACTTGGAAGTGACCGGGGTACCGCGCCCCGCCACCGCGAAGGGTGCCTCAGCCTCGCGCGTGCGGGTACGCGGTGGCCGGTCACGCAGTTCGCCGCGCCCTGAGGGCCCCTAGCGGGCGCGTTCGACCCGGCGTTCGTCCCAGACCGGGTCCGGGGTCTCCCGGACCCGGCCGTCGCTGCCGAAGACCAGGAAGCGGTCGAAGGAGCGGGCGAACCAGCGGTCGTGGGTGACCGCGAGGACCGTGCCGTCAAAGGCCTCCAGGCCTTCCTGGAGGGCTTCGGCGGACTCCAGGTCGAGGTTGTCGGTCGGCTCGTCGAGCAGCAGCGCCGTCACGCCCTGGAGCTCCAGCAAAAGGATCTGGAAGCGGGCCTGCTGGCCCCCGGAGAGACGCTCGAACGTCTGCTCCGCCTGCTGGGTGAGCTCGTAGCGGCGCAGCCGTGAGGATGCGGCGCCGCGGTCCTGAGCGTGCTCCTTCCACAGGATGTCCAGGAGCGTGCGGCCCTCCAGCTCCGGGTGCGCGTGCGTCTGCGCGAAGTGGCCGGGCACGACCCGGGCGCCCAGCTTCCAGTCGCCCGTGTGCGCCACGTCGTCGCCCGCGAGCAGACGCAGGAAGTGGGACTTGCCCGAGCCGTTGGAGCCGAGGACGGCGACGCGCTCGCCGTAGAAGACCTCCAGGTCGAAGGGCTTCATCAGGCCGGTGAGCTCCAGGTTCGCGCAGGTGACGGCCCTGACGCCGGTGCGGCCGCCCTTGATCCGCATCCTGATGTCCTGCTCGCGCGGCGGCTCCGGAGGCGGGCCGGCCTCCTCGAACTTGCGCAGCCGGGTCTGCGCGGCCGCGTAGCGGGAGGCCATCTCATGGCTGACCGCGGCGGCCTGGCGCAGATTCAGCACCAGCTTCTTCAGTTGGGCGTGCTTCTCGTCCCAGCGCCTGCGCAGTTCCTCGAAGCGGGCGAAGCGCTCGCGCCGGGCGTCGTGGAAGGTGGCGAAACCCCCGCCGTGCACCCAGGCGTCGGCACCGGCGGGTCCGGGCTCCAGGGAGATGATGCGCTGGGCGGCGCGGGCGAGGAGTTCGCGGTCGTGGGAGACGAACAGAACCGTCTTGCGGGTCTCCTTCAGGCGTTCCTCCAGCCACCGCTTGCCGGGGACGTCGAGGTAGTTGTCGGGCTCGTCGAGGAGCAGCACCTCGTCGGTGCCGCGCAGCAGGGCCTCCAGGACGAGCCGTTTCTGCTCGCCGCCGGAGAGGGTGCGGACCTCCCGGAACTGCGCCTTGTCGTAGGGCACACCGAGCGCTGCCGTGGTGCACATGTCCCACAGCGTCTCGGCCTCGTAGCCGCGTGCCTCGGCCCAGTCGGCGAGGGCCTGGGCGTACTTCAACTGGGCGGCCTCGTCGTCGACGGTCATGATCGCGTGCTCGGCCTCGTCGACGGCCTTCGCGGCCTCGCGGATGCGGGGCGTCGCGACGGAAACGAGCAGGTCCCGTACGGTCGTCTCGTCGCATACGGACCCGACGAACTGCCGCATGACCCCGAGCCCGCCGCCGACGACCACGGACCCGCCGTGCGGCTTGAGCTCACCGGCGAGCATCCGCAGCAGGGTGGTCTTCCCGGCGCCGTTGGGCCCCACGAGGGCCACCACGGCCCCCTCCCCCACCCGGAACGAGACATCACCCAGCAGCGCCCTTCCGTCGGGCAGGTAGTACTCCAGATGCGCGGCTTCGAGGTGTCCCATGGGCGCGATTGTGTGGGGGCGCGGTGGCCGGGGGCAAACGGGTTTCGGAAGGCGCGGTGCCGGTCAGACCTTTTCCAGCGGCCGGTGCGGTCCGCTGGGGAGCTCCGCCTCGATCATGTCGCCGGGGCGGACCACGCCACCCTCGCGCACCACGCTCATGATCCCGGCCTTGCGCACGATGCCGCCCGCCTGGTCACGTCCGACGACCTGCTTGAGCAGCCCGTCCTGGAAGAGGTCGATCTGGAGGCAGGGGTTGCGCAGCCCCGTGACCTCCAGGACCGCGCTGTCGCCGATGCGCAGCAGGGTGCCGGTCGGCAGTGCCAGCAGGTCGATGCCCCGGGTGGTGATGTTCTCGCCGAGGTCGCCGGGCGCCACCTTGAAACCCGCCTCGCCGACCTCGGCGAAGAGCTCCTCGTGCATGAGGTGGACCTGGCGCAGGTTCGGCCGGGTGGGGTCCTGCGCGACGCGTGAGCGGTGCTTGACCGTCACGCCGGCGTGCACGTCCCCCTCGACGCCGAGGCCGGTGAGCAGCGTGATGCTGTCCCGGTTCGGCTTGGTGAACGCGTACTCCCCGTTGCTGCTGACCGCCGTCACGTGCCCGCTCATCGATCGCTTCCCCCTGTTTCGGTGATGATGATCAGCCACGAGCCTGCCCCGGGGCCGTCGGTGTGTCCACCCCTCCGGGCACCCGCCCGGCATGACGTCGCCAGTTTCTGACTTCCCGTCAGTCCATATGTCAGGATGCGGGTCTCAATATGCGGCGTCGCTGCGTACGGTGATCTCCTGCCGTCCCGAACCGGAAGGGGTGGGATCCGCCATGCCGGAACCCCGCGAGACCGCCGTCTACACCCACGGACACCACGAGTCGGTGCTGCGCTCGCACACCTGGCGCACCGCCGCCAACTCGGCGGCGTACCTGCTGCCTTCGCTCAAGCCCCACATGAAGATCCTGGACATCGGCTGCGGACCCGGCACCATCACCGCAGACCTGGCCCGACTCGTGCCCGCCGGGCAGGTCACCGGCGTCGACCGGGCGCCTGAGATCCTGGAACAGGCACGCGCCACGGCGGCCGGGCGGGGGCTGGAGAACGTCCACTTCGCGGTCGCCGACGTGCACGCCCTGGACTACCCGGACGACACCTTCTGCGTGGTCCACGCCCACCAGGTGCTCCAGCACGTGGGCGATCCGGTGCGGGCACTGCGGGAGATGAAGCGGGTCGTCAGGCCCGGCGGGATCGTCGCCGTACGGGACGCGGACTACGAGGCCATGACCTGGTACCCCGCGTCCGAGGGACTCGACGCGTGGCTGGACCTCTACCGCCGGGTCGCCCGGGCCAACGGCGGTGAGCCGGACGCCGGGCGCCGGCTGAGGTCCTGGGCGCTGCGGGCCGGGCTGACGGACATCACGGCAAGCTCGGGCACCTGGACCTACGCCACTCCGCAGGAGCGGGCCTGGTGGAGCGGGCTGTGGGCCGACCGCACTCTGGCCTCGGCGTACGCGGACCGGGCCGTCGAGGGCGGACACACCGACGAGGCGGGGCTGCGCGACGCGGCCGCGGCCTGGCGGGAGTGGGGCACGCGGGAGGACGGGTGGTTCAGCGTTCTGCACGGAGAAATTCTCTGCCGCAAGGAAGCCTGAAACACCATTTCCGGGACACTCTGAAAGCAGGAGGTTCGAATTATGGTTCCCATCCTGCTGGTACTGCTTCTGGCTTTGGTTCTGTTCGGCGCCGGATTCGCAGTGGAGATTCTCTGGTGGATCGCTCTCGCGGTTCTCGTCGTCTGGCTGCTGGGATTCTTCGTCCGCGGCACGTCGGCAGCCGGCGGCAGGGGCCGCTGGTACAGGTGGTAGGACGCACAGTTTCCCCGGGCCTGGGTCAGGGCCCGGGGAAACGCGTGTGCGTCAGTCCCGCGGAAGCAGCGGTCCGAGCGGCCCGAGGTCCAGATTCAGGTCCTCGGGCCGCAGTCCGTAGCGGTCGCGCAGTTCCGTCATCCGCTCGTCGAGCAGCATGAGCGTGAGCCCGATCCGCTCCTCCTGCTCCTCGCTCAGATCCCCCACGTCGAACCGGCGCAGCGCCTGGCGCTCCATGAGCTGGCGCAGCAGTTCCACCACCGTCAGCACGAGTTTGACCAGGTCGCGCTCGACCGTGTCGGGCTCCAGATCCATCCGGTTCGAACGCGGCCGGGGGTTCTCGCGGGCGGTCACAGCAACTCCTCGAACGGTGAGGGCACCTGGGCGTTCACCGAGCTGATGAGCGCATTGAGGTCGATACGCACGAGGTCGACGTCGGCGATGCGCAGCGTGATGTCCCCCGTGATCACGACGCCGCCGGCGAGCAGCCGGTCCAGCAGGTCCACGAGGGCGACCTCACGGCGTTCCACTACGGTCACGGATTCTCCCGGTCGGTCATGTGGTCTCCCCCGCGAACGAATAGGCCGCCCAGGGGCCGGTGAGCTCGATGCGCATGCCCGGCACCTCGCCCTTCGTGCGGTCCACCAGTTCCACGAATTCCTCGGAATTCGCGCGGGGCACGAGATAAGCGGCGTTCAGCACGTTCCGCCCGGTCGCCTTGGAGAGCGCGGGGTTCTGCGGGGGATGCATCCGGGAATCCTCAGCGAATGCGGAAAGCTCCTCGTGCAGTCGGGTCGAGAATGCCTCGGCCTTCTGCCACATTTCTTCGTGGGATTTGGTCTGCGTACGCCGCTGGCGCAGGTAGTCCCGGCCCGACGCCGGCTTCTGCGCGGGCCGGGCGCTCTCCTGCGGCTCGGACTCGGCGTACACCTTGACGCCCCACTCGACGCGGCCCTCCAGCCGGTCGAGGGTGCTCAGGAAATCCTCCTCGCGGGCCTCGATCATCATCCGTACCCCGCTGTCGTCGTGGAAGACGGTGCCGAGGCGCAGCGGCAGCGGGGTCGTGACGGTGGTGAGCGCGTCGATGACGCCCTGGTGGGCCCGGGCGGTCTCGGTGAGCCAGTCCAGGTCCTCCAGATGGCGCCGGAGCGGCTCCTCGGCGAAGTCCCGCTCCGGCACGTGGCTCACCACGGCCACCAGGCCGTGGTGAGTCAGCGCTCTGGGCGGATCGCCCGCCACCCCCGTCAGCTGGGCCTGGAGCGGTGTCCCGAAGGGGCGGCAGACGGCGTAGACGTACCGCAGTCCGGTCACGGTGCCTCCTTCTTCTCCGCGCGGCCCGGCTCCAGTTCCTCCAGCCGGGCCAGCCTCTCGCGCAACTCGGCGTTCTCACGGGTCAGTTCGTCACGGCGGGCCCGCGAGCTCAGGGCCGGGTCGGTCTCCCACCAGTCGATGCCCATCTCCTTCGCCTTGTCGACCGAGGCGACGATCAGACGCAGTTTGATCGTGAGGAGTTCGATGTCGAGCAGGTTGATCCGGATGTCGCCCGCAATGACGATGCCCTTGTCCAGGACCCGTTCAAGGATGTCGGCGAGATTGGCACCGCTTCCCTGGCCGTAGGGTTCGGGCATCCTGCTGGGCGTCGTCATCGCCGGCTCCCTGCCTCGACTTCCTCATCCTCGTCCTCGGGCTCGTCCTCGTATTCCTCGTCCTCGTCCTCGTACTCGCCCTCGGGTTCTTCTTCCTCCTCGGGCTCTTCCCCGTCCTCCTCGTCGTACTCGGCCTCGGAGTCGTCCTCGTACTCGCCCTCGGGCTCCTCCTCGGACTCCTCTTCCGACTCGTCCTCGTCGTGCTCGTCCTCGGGTTCCTCGCCCTCGGGCTCCTCCTCGGACTCCTGCTCGGCCTCCTCCTCGGCGACCGCGTCGTCGTGGCTGCGGACGACCTCGCCGTCGCGGATCTCACCGCGCCAGCCGTCCTCCGCCTCGCCCTTGATCGTGATGAAGCGGACGAAGTTCTTGAGGTCGAGCCGGGCCCGGCGGCCCTGGGCGCGCCAGATGTTGCCGGTCTTCTCGAAGAAGCCGGACGGGTAGTACTCGATGACCAGCAGGACGCGGGTCAGGTTGTCGGTGAGCCGGTGGAAGGAGACGACGCCCTTCGTGGTGCCCTTGGCCCCCTCGGAGGTCCAGGCGATGCGGTCGTCGGGGACCTGCTCGGTGGTCTTCGCCTTCCAGCTGCGGTTGGACCACCAGATCTTCGCCTGCCAGTCGGAGTGCGTGTCGTCGTCGCGGCTCGCGCTCTTGACACCCTTGGCGAAGGTGCTGAAGTCCTGGTACTTCGTCCACTGGTCGTACGCCGTGCGCAGCGGCACACCGACGTCGATGTGCTCGATGATGACAGTGGGCTTGTTGCCGGAGCGGCCCTTGCCCTTCTTGCCCTTGCCGCCGCCCAGGTTCTTGAAGGCGCCGGTGACCTTGTCCTTGAGGCGCGAGCCGCCCAGCTCCACCGCGGAGCGCAGCGGTCCCTTGCCCTCGGCGATCTTGCGACCGCCGTCGAGGGCGAGTTTGGCGAAGCCCGGGCTGTTGCCCTCGGCTATGTCGTTCAGCTTGCCGGTGGTCTCGCCGAGCTTGCGGCCGACGCCGGTCAGCATGCGGGTGGCCTGGGCGGCGAGGTACTCCTGCAACTCGGCCTTGAGCCGGTCGGCGGCCTCGCTGTGGGCCAGGTCGGTGAGCGGGTTCTTCGCCGCTCCGTTGGCGGCGGACTTCGCCGAACCGAGTGTGTCGCTCATCCCTCACCGCCTCCCTTCGGCAGTCGGGACCGGGCGCTGCCGCCCCTGCGCCCGGAGGTCGCCTTCTTGGCGGCCGTGGTCTTCTTCGCCGCCGTCTTCTTCGCGGGCGCCTTCTTGGCGGCCTTCTTGGCGGGGGCCTTCTTGGCGGTCTTCTGGGCCGTCTTCTTCGCGGAGGGCCTCTTGACCGGGGCCTTCTTCGCCGCCGGCTCCTCGTCCTCGTCCTCGTCCTCCTGCGACGCGGAGTCCTCGGACTCGTCGTCACGGGGCTCGTCGTCCTCGGGCTCCTCGCCCTCGGGCTCCTCGTCCTCGTACTCGTCGTCCGCGTCGTCGTCCTCGCGACCGCCGGGCACCACGCCCGTCAGCTGGTCGCGCACCTGGGCGGTCCGGCCATGGAGCCGGTCGGACAGGGCATCGAGCTGACGCTCGACCATGGCACCGGAGGCCGCCTTGCCGACACCGCGCAGATCCTCGCGCAGCTGGTCCCCGATCTCCTTGAACTGCGGGTTGTTCCGCAGCTGCTGCTGTAGCAGCTCCGCGACCATGCGCGGGCTCAGGTTCAGCTTCTTCCCGGCGACCAGGCCGCCGACGGCCACGGCCATCTTCAGCTTTTTGGTACGTCCCAGGAGATATCCGGCCCCCACCGCGAGGCCCAGTCCCATTCGGTTCATTGTGTAGTCCCGTTGCCTGTTCCCGCGCTCCCGCGCGAAGCGGTCTCCAGCCGGTCGAGGAGTTCGTCCTCAAGGCGGTCGAACTCCTCCTCCGTGATCTCCCCCGCCTCCAGCTGTTCCTCCAGGCGGCCCAGCTCGGCCCGGATGGTCGCCGGGTCGTAGTAGATCCGCTCGGCCTCCTGGAGCACCTGTCTGACGGCCCAGGCGCTGCCGCGTACCGGTGCGAACGGCAGCAGCAGCACCTCAGAGATCAGGCCCACGTCGTCACCCCGCTCCAGTGTCCGTGCCACTCGCCACGGTGCCCGCGGGCTCGGCCGGGCCGGGCTCGACGAAGCTGTACGGCGGCAGCGGTCCGTTGACCCGCACCTCCAGGTGCGGCATGTCCTTGCGGAGCTGCTCGACCGCGCCCAGGAAGGCATCGGCCGAGTCCCGGTCCACCAGGAACGACACGTTGGCCAGCCAGCCCGTGGACTCGGGGCCCACGCTCACGTCGTCGGCGGCCTGCTCCAGGGCTCGCTGCACCGCGGCGCCGTCGTCGGCCTCCTTGGCCTTGACCGCGGCCGCGACCAGCTCGCCGAGCCGGATCTTGTCGTCGTAACTTCCGCCGCCCGCCTGCCGGTTCGCCTCCGCGAGCCCGCGGATGTCGGGGCTCTCGGCCATCACCTGGTGCAGGACGGCCTCTTCGACGTGGTTGGCCTTGACGTTGTACTCGACCCGGTTGTCCAGGGCCCGCAGCCGCTCCTTGTAGTGCTCCGCGCGCTCGGCCAGCACCCCGGTGATGGAGGTGTCGTCCGGTGCCACGCTGCCGAACCGCATGGGCAGCACGCAGCCGGCCGCTCCGGCCTCGCTGAGCACGTTCTGGTGGGCGAGCAGGTCCTTGCGCTTGGGCCGCAGCCCTTCGGGCGCCTCACTGACGACGGCCGCCAGGTCGCCCTCCCGCAGAATGCGCACCTCGCGGGGCGGGTCTCCGACGCCGCCCATGCCCTCGGGCAGGGCGGGGTGCGAACTCGCCGCGATGCCGTAGACGTAGGTGCTCACTCCTGCTCCTCCTTACGGCGGGACGACGTGCTCTTGCGGGCCCGCGGACGCGACTCGGTCTCACCCTCGCTCCGGGCCTGCTTGAAGGCGTCGGAAATGGTCTCGGCGGCGCCGGACAGCGCCCCCTTGGACTTGCCGCGGGCACCGGACTCGGTGATCTCCCCGACCAGGTCGGGCAGGCCCGGGTCCTTGCGCGGCCCGGCCTCCAGGTCGAGCCGGTTGCACGCCTCGGCGAAGCGCAGGTAGGTGTCGACGCTGGCGACGACGACGCGGACGTCGATCTTGAGGATCTCGATGCCGACCAGGGAGACTCGGACGAATGCGTCGATGACGAGCCCCCTGTCCAGGACGAGTTCGAGCACGTCGTAGAGACCGCTGCTGCCGCCTCCGCCGCCGGTCTGCTGTGCCGGTACGACAGTCATGCCGGGTGTTCCTCCTCGTGTGTGGGTGCTGGTCCGGTCGGGCGGCCTAGCGGCCGCCGGGCCTGCGCGCGTCGGAACGGCCGCGTTCATAGCGGCGGACGCGCCGGTAGCCCGTGAGCTGCCCCTCTGTGTCGAGCTCCACCTGGTAGCTCGCCATCAGGCTCATCGTGTCGGGCACGCGCTCGAGTTCGAGGACCTCGACCTCCAGCGCCCAGCCCTCCTCCGTCTGCTCGAAGGACGACACGGACTCGGCTTCCATGCCGGTGAGTTCCGCGAGCTGGCCGCGCGCCTGGCGCAGCACCTCCATCGGACTCGGCCGGCTCTTGGCCGACTGGTTGTCGTTCGATTTGCTCGTGTTCCGGGAGTTCCGTGACTCCTGTGAATCCTGTGACTCTTGCGTGTTTTTTGTGTTCGACATGGCCACCTCCCCCTCCGTGTGGCCGCAAGCGTGTTCGCCAAACCTCTACAGGCGCATGCATCTGCCACCCGTCCGGCCGGAGGCGGGGTGCCTCAGCCACGCAGGGCGTCGAGCCGCCGCCGGGCCGGTCCCAGCGCCCGGCCCCGGTTCAGCAGGCCTGACCAGGGGTCGGTCCGGGCCTGCTCGACGGCGTCGGCGATGGTCCAGCGGCGGGCGTGCAGCTCCGGATCCTCCAGCTGGTCCCAGGTGACGGGGGTCGCCACCGGCGCGCCCGGGCGGGGCCGGACCGTGTAGGGCGCGACGGCGGTCTGGGCGTAGGCGTTGCGCTGGATGTCGAGGTAGAGCCGCTCGCCGCGCTCCTTCTTGCGGGCGGCGGTGGTGAGCCGGTCGGGGTGGGCGTCGGCGAGGGTGTCGGCGACGTCCCGGGCGAAGGCCCGCACCTCGTCGAAGTCGTGCCGGCCGTTCAGCGGCACGATCACGTGCAGTCCGCGTGAGCCGGTGGTCATCAGCGCCGAGGGCAGGTCGAGCTCGTCCAGCAGCTCCCCGAGCAGGCGGGCGGCCTCGCGCACGGCCTCGAAACGGTCTCCCGACGGGTCGAGGTCGAACACCAACCGGTCGGGGTGCTCGACGCTGTCGGCACGGGACAGCCAGCGGTGCAGGGTGATGCTCGCCTGGTCGGCCAGGTAGAGCAGGGTCGCGGTGTCGTCGCAGACGACATGGCGGACGGTGCCGCCCTCCTTGGCCACCTCGACGCGGGGGATCCACTCCGGGTAGTAGTGGGGGGTGTTCTTCTGCATGAACGTGGGGCCGTCGATGCCGTCGGGGTGCCGCTGAAGCATCAGCGGCCGGCCGCGCAGGTGCGGCAGCATGTAGGGCGCGACGGCCCGGTAGTACTCCACCAGGTCGCCCTTGGTGTACTCCTTGGCGTCGCCGCCGCCGGGGAAGAGCACCTTGTCCGGCCGGTGCACCTCCACCGTGCGGCGGCCCGCCCGCACCCGGCGCGTGCCGTCACCGCCGCTCACCGCACGACCGCCTCCTCGACCAGCAGCCGTCCGGCCGCCGCGACGGACTCCGCGTCGATGCCCGAGGCGCGCAACTGCTCCTCCGGGGACGCCGAGCCCGGCATCGTCCGTACGCCGAGCCGTACCAGGCGCGGTACGGGGCGCCCGTCGGTGAAGGCGTCGAGGACCGCGTCGCCGATGCCGCCCTCGGGGTGGTGGTCCTCCACGGTCACCAGGCAGCCGGTCTCCTCGGCGGCCCGGCGCAGGGTGGCCCGGTCGACGGGCTTCACGGAGTACAGGTCGATCACCCGCACCGCGATGCCCTCCTGCTCCAGGGCCTCGGCGGCGGCCAGTGCCTCGTGCACGGTGACGCCCGCCGCGACGAGGGTCAGCCGGTCCTCGCCGGAGGAGCGCAGCACCTTGCTGCCACCGACCGGGAACTCCTCGTCGGGGGCGTAGATCACCGGGCTCTCGCCGCGCGAGGTGCGCAGGTAGCGCACGCCCTCCAGGCCGGCCATCGCGCCGACGAGCCGTGCGGTCTGGTTGGCGTCGCACGGGTACAGCACGGTCGAGCCGTGCACCGCCCGCATCATCGCGAGGTCCTCGAGACCCATCTGGCTGGGCCCGTCCTCGCCGATGGCGACGCCCGCGTGCGAGCCGACGAGGTTGATGCCGGAGCCGCTGACCGACGCCATCCTGATGAAGTCGTAGGCGCGGGTCAGGAAGGCCGCGAAGGTGGCGGCGTACGGCACCCAGCCGCGGGCCGCGAGCCCGACCGCCGAGGCGACGAGCTGCTGCTCGGCGATGTAGCACTCGAAGTAGCGGTCGGGGTGCTCCTTGGCGAAGAACTCGGCGCGGGTGGAGTCGCCGACCTCGCCGTCCAGGGCGACGATGTCGCCGCGGCCGGTGCCGAGGGCGGTGAGCGCCTCACCGAAGGCGTTGCGGGTGGCGACCTCCTCGCCCTTGTCCCACCTCGGGAGGTCGAAGTCCCCGGTGTGGACGGAGTGCAGCATGCGGGCGGCGGGCGGCTCCTGCACCCGGACGCGGAGGTCGCGGGGGCCGCCGAGGGCCGCGATGGCCTCCTCGGCCTCCTTGAGCGGCTTGCCGTGCAGTCCCTCGCGGTCCTGGACTCCCTCGACGCCCTTGCCCTTGAGCGTGCGGGCGAGGATCGCGGTGGGCTGGCCCTTGGTGGAGGCGGCCTCGCCGTAGGCGCGGTCGATCGCGTCCACGTCGTGGCCGTCGACCTCGATGGTGTGCCAGTCGAAGGCCTGGAAGCGGCGGGCGTAGGCGTCCAGGTCGTGGCCGTGCCGGGTGGGACCGCGCTGGCCGAGCCGGTTGACGTCGACGATCACGGTGAGGTTGTCCAGGTGCTCGTACCCGGCGTGCTCGGCGGCCTCCCACACGGATCCCTCGGCCAGCTCGCTGTCGCCGCACAGCACCCAGGTGCGGTAGTCGGTGCGGTCGAGCCGCTTGCCGGCCAGGGCGATGCCGACCCCGACGGGCAGTCCCTGCCCGAGCGAGCCGGTCGCCGTCTCGACCCACGGCAGGCGCTGGGGGGTGGGGTGCCCTTCCAGACGGCTGCCGAGCTTGCGGAAGGTGAGCAGCTCTTCGTCGTCGATGGCACCGGCGGCCTTGTACGCGGAGTACAGCAGCGGCGAGGCGTGGCCCTTGGAGAGGACGAAGCGGTCGTTGCCGGGGTGGGCGGGGCGGTCGAAGTCGTAGCGCAGGTGGTGGGCGAGCAGGACGGCCATCAGGTCGGCGGCGGACATCGAGGACGTCGGGTGCCCCGAGCCCGCCGCGGCGGCGGCGCGGACGCTGTCCACCCGCAGCTGCTGTCCGAGGTCGGTGAGTTCACCGGTGTTCATGAGTCTCCTTTCGCGGAGTCGTCCGGGGCGTCGGTTCGTTTCACGGGGCCGGGGGCGGGGTGGTCCGCACCGGGCGGACGGGGCCGGGGCGCGGCGGCAGGCTGATTCCCAGCGGGCTGACCGCCGGGTTGGTCCTTCGCGGGCTCACCGCCCGGCTGATTCTTCGCCGGTTCACCGCCCGGCTGGTTCATGGCGGGCTCACCGCCCGGCTGATTCTTGGCGGGCTCACCGCCCGGCCGGTTCTTCACCGGCTCGCCACCCGGCCGGTTCGTCTCGGACCCGCCGCCGGACGGGTTCTTCTCCGGCCGGCCGACGCGCATGCTCTCGATCGGCTCACGACCGGACTGGCCCGTCGCCGGTTCACCACCGGGCCGGCTCCTCACCGGCCCACCACCGGGCTGCCTCTCGGCGGGATCGCCGCCGGGCAGGTTCTCGGCCGGTTCACCACCCGGCCGGTTTCTCACCGGCTCACCGGCGGTCGCCGCCGCCCTCTCGGTCTCCGCGAGCGGGCGGCCCTTCGCCGTCTCCGACTCCGACCGCAACTGGCCACGACCGGAGCCGGGCGGACCCGCAAGCGGGCGGCCCTTCGCCGTCTCCGACTCCGACCGC
>NZ_WWIC01000002.1:0-131139 GCF_009872555.1 Streptomyces sp. SID5643 | reverse complement strand
GGGCTCGGGGGGTTGTGGGGGCGGGGCGGTGGCAGAGGGTGTTGAAGGCCGGGGTGGGGGCCCGGGCCGGAGACGGGGGTGCCACAGGGGTGAAGCCGGGGGGAGGGTAGGGGACGCTTCGGGTGCGGACTGGTCGCATGCCGGTGGTGGCCCGGTTGGGGGGCGTGTCGTGCGTGTCTCGACGGCCGGGGTCCTGTCACCACGGCACGGCGGGGGGTTCTGTCACCACGGCATGGCCACACCTCCGTTGGGGCGGAGGATCTGGCCCGTCGTGAAGGCCGAGGCCTCGGAGACCAGGTGAAGGATCGCGTGGGCGATGTCCTCGGGCTCGCCCACGCGGCCCAGGGGTGACATCCGGGCCATGACGGACTCCGTGTGTGCCGTGGAGCCGCTGTCGCCGCGGTCGGTCATCGGCGTACGGATCCAGCCCGGGGCGACCGCGTTGACCCGGATGCCGTGCCGGCCGACCTCCGTCGCGAGGGTCTTCGTCAGCTGCACCACCGCCGCCTTGGCCGCGCCGTAGCAGAGCAGCCCCGGGCCGCCCGTGTCGACGGCGCCCGAGGCCATGGTGACGATGCTGCCCCGGGTGCCGCGGGCGATCATGAGGCGGGCGGCCTCCTGGCAGGCGTACAGCACTCCCTTGAAGTTGACGTCGAGGACCCGGTCGAGGTCCTCGTCCCGGGTCTCCAGCACAGGACTGCGGTGCATGATCCCGGCGACCGCGGCCAGGGCGTCCAGGCGTTCGCAGGAGGTGAGGGCCTGCCGGAGCCCGGCCCGGTCGGTGACGTCGAGGGTGTGGGTGCGGGCGGTGCCACCGCTGTCCTTGATCAGGCTCGCCGTCTCGTGCAGACCCTCGGCGTCACGGTCCGCGCAGTGCACGGTCGCCCCGGCCTCGGCGAGCAGCAGCGCCGAGGCGCGGCCGATGCCGCTCGCGGCGCCGGTGACGAACGCGGTGCGGCCGGTGAGGTCGTACGCCGTGACGGGCATACAGGGACCGTACGAGCGTTTCTGACGGATCGTCAATTAGTGTGGCCGCGCCGGGCCGGAGCGGGGGCCGGGCCGGGCTGGCAGGTGGGGCACCAGTAGGTGGGGCGTTCGCGGGAGCCGTCGCCCTGGTCGGCGACCCGGATCGGGGTACGGCAGCGCAGGCAGGGGCGGCGGGCCCGGCCGTACACGAAGAGGTCCTGGCCGCGGAGGCCCGTCGTGATGCGGATCGGGCGGTCGCGGTTGGTCTCCAGCAGCTTCTTGGCGAGCGCGGGCAGCTTCGTGGCGCGGTCGGGGGGAAGGTCGCCGGCCGGGAGCCAGGGGGTGACGCCGAGCAGGAAGCAGAGTTCGCTCTTGTAGACATTGCCGATGCCGGCGAGGTTGCGCTGGTCGAGCAGGGCCTCGCCGAGTTCGCGGGCGGGGTCCTGGAGGACGTTGGCGAGGGCCCGGTCCGGGTCCCAGTCGGGCCCCAGGAGGTCGGGGCCGAGGTGGCCGACCGCGCGGTGCTCGTCGGTGGTGCGCAGCAGTTCCAGGACGGGGAGGCGGTAGCCGACGGCCGTGCGATCGGTGTTGCCGAGGATCGCGCGGATCTGGTGGCCGGGACCCCCGCTCCAGCGCTGGCCGTTCCCGTACACCTTCCAGGAACCGTCCATCCGCAGGTGGGAGTGGAGGGTGAGGCCGCCGTCGATGCGGGTGAGGAGGTGCTTGCCGCGCGCGGCGACGTCCAGGACCGCGCGGCCCGTGAGGTCGGCCGTCGCGAAGCGCGGGACCCGCAGATCGCTGCGGGTCAGCACCTTGCCCGCGAGGGCGTCGTGCAACCGCCTCGCGGCCTGCCAGACCGTGTCACCTTCGGGCATGGGTCAAGGGTGGCACGACGGATGCGTGGGCGGCCGGATCGGCTGGTTGAGGGGCGTGACCGGCTGTGTGCGGGGCCGGATCGGCCGGCGTGGCCGGGGGGTCAGGCGCGCAGGCGGAGTCCTCGGGGGGTCGCGATGAAGCCCGCTCCTTCCAGGAGGGTTCCGACCGGGGACGTCAGGGCCTGGGCGCCGTTCACGCGCTCCACCGTGACCGTGCCGAGCGAACCCGCGCGGGCCGCCGCCGCGAGGGCCTCCGCGGCGCTGCGCAGGCGGGGGTCGTCGGCGGGGGCGCCGTCCGGGTCGGCGGCCCAGGCCAGCAGGGTCTTGCCACCCCGCTCCATGTAGAGGGTCAGTTCACCGTCCACGAGCACCACCAGGGAGCCCGCTTTGCGGCCCGGCTTGTGCCCGGCGCCGGTCGGGGGCTCGGGCCAGGCCAGGGCGGCGCCGTACGCGTTCGCCGGGTCGGCGGCGGCGAGGACGACGGCCCGGGAGGCGCCGTCGGGGCGGGTGCGGCGGCCCGCGAACCCCTGGTCGTACGCTGCGCGCCCGCCGTTCTGCCAGGAGGGTGCGGGCTGCGGGGCGTAGTCGCGGGGCGAGACCCACTCGTCCCGCGACGGGCGGGGAGCGTCGTAGGAGGCGTCGAGGCCGGGGAAGCCGTCGGGGCCGGGGTCGAAGGTGTGGTCGTGGGAGGGGGCGGAGTCGTCCGGTCCGGCGAAGTCGTGGGCGGGGGCCGAGTCGTCCGGGCCGGTGAGATCAGCGGCGGGGAACGGGGCCGGTCCGGAGCGGGGAGGCGGGCCGGGCAGCTCCTCGCCGCGGTCACGGGCGTTGGACACCGCGCGCAGGCGGTCCACCGCGCCGTCCATCGCGAACTGCGCGGCGCCGAGGCCCTCCACCACGTAGCCGCGGCGGGCCTGGCCGCTCTCCTCGAAGACGGACAGGACGCGGTACGTCGCCGAGAAGCCGCCCTCGACGCCCTCCGCCGACACCGCGCCCCTGGTGACCACGCCGTGCCGGTCGAGGAGGGTGCGGGCGAGGGCATGGGCCCGCACGGTGGGGTCGGGCTCATGGGCGGGCAGCAGGGACCAGCGGCCCGCGACCGTCGGCGGGCCGGAGCGGGACGCGGTGCGCGCCGCGGCCGTCAGGGAGCCGTAGCGGCCGCGCGGGACCGCGCGCTTGGCGCGGTGGGCCGTGGAGCCCGCGGTGCGGCCCGAGCCGAGCAGGGAGCGCATGGGGGTGAGGGTGTCGTTCGTCAGGCGGCCGGACCAGGCCAGGTCCCAGAGGGTGTCGGCCAGCTGGGGGTCGGTGGCCTCGGGGTGCGTGGTGGCGCGGACCTGGTCGGCGATCTGGCGGAAGAACAGGCCGTAGCCGCCGGAGAGGGTGTCCAGGACGGACTGGTGCAGTGCGGTGAGCTCCAAGGGGTGCGGAGGCGGCAGGAGCAGGGGCGCCGCGTCCGCCAGGTAGAGGGAGACCCAGCCGTCCTTCCCGGGGAGGGAGCCCGCCCCGGCCCAGACCACCTCTCCGGCTGCGGTCAGCTCGTCCAGCATCGCCGGGGTGTAGTTCACGACTCGGGAGGGCAGGACCAGTTTCTCCAGGGCGGAGGCCGGTACGGACGCGCCCTGGACCTGCTCGATGGCCCGGACCAGCCCGTCGATGCCGCGCAGGGAGTGGCCCTTGCCGATGTGCTGCCACTGAGGGAGGAACTGGGCGAGCGCCGCGGGCGGCACGGGCTCCAGTTCGTGCCGCAGGGCGGCCAGGGAGCGGCGGCGCAGTCGGCGCAGCACGGCGGCGTCGCACCACTCCTGGCCGATCCCGGCCGGGTGGAACTCGCCCTGGACGACCCGGCCCGCCGCCGCCAGCCGCTGGAGGGCGCCCTCGGTGACGGCGACGCCCAGGCCGAAGCGGGCCGCTGCCGTGGCCGAGGTGAACGGGCCGTGGGTGCGGGCGTAGCGGGCGAGGAGGTCGCCGAGCGGGTCCTTGACGGGCTCGGTGAAGGCTTCCGGGACACCGACCGGCAGGGCGGTGCCCAGCGCGTCGCGCAGGCGGCCCGCGTCCTCGATCGCCGCCCAGTGGTCCTGGCCCGCGACCCGGACCCGGATGGCGCGGCGGGCACCGGTGAGTTCCTGCGCCCACCGCGGTTCGGCGCCCCGCTCGGACAGTTCGGCCTCCGTGAGCGGGCCGAGGAGGCGCAGGAGGTCCGCGACGCCCTCGGCGTCCTTGACGCGGCGGTCCTCGGTGCGCCACTGCAGCTCCCGCTCCAGCTCGGTCAGCACCTCGGCGTCGAGCAGCTCGCGCAGCTCCGCCTGGCCGAGGAGCTCCGCCAGCAGCCGGGAGTCCAGCGACAGGGCGGCGGCGCGGCGCTCGGCCAGCGGGGAGTCGCCCTCGTACAGGAACTGGGCGACGTAGCCGAAGAGCAGGGAGCGCGCGAAGGGGGACGGTTCGGCCGTGGTGACCTCGACCAGGCGGACCTTGCGGGACTCCAGATCCCCCATCAGCTCCACGAGGCCGGGGACGTCGAAGACGTCCTGGAGGCACTCGCGGACCGCCTCCAGGACGATCGGGAACGAGCCGAACTCGCTCGCCACCTGCAACAGCTGCGAGGCGCGCTGCCGCTGCTGCCACAGCGGGGTGCGCTTGCCCGGGTTGCGCCGCGGCAGCAGCAGCGCGCGGGCGGCACACTCACGGAAGCGGGAGGCGAACAGGGCGGAACTGCCCACCTGGTCGGTGACGACCTGGTCGACCTCGCCCTTGTCGAAGACGACGTCCGCCGCGCCCACGGGGGCCTGCTCGGCGTCGTACTCCCGGCCCGTCCTCACCGGCTCCTGGTCCAGCAGGTCCAGGCCCATGAGATCGGCATCCGGGAGGCGCAGCACGATGCCGTCGTCCGCGTGCATGACCTGCGCGTCCATGCCGTACCGCTCGGACAGCTTCGTGCCGAGCGCGAGCGCCCACGGGGCGTGCACCTGGGCGCCGAACGGCGAGTGCACGACCACGCGCCAGTCGCCGAGCTCGTCACGGAAGCGCTCCACGACGATCGTCCGGTCGTCCGGGATGTGGCCGCAGGCCTCGCGCTGCTCGGCCAGGTAGGACAGCACGTTGTCCGCCGCCCACGCGTCCAGGCCGGCGGCCAGGAGACGGAGTCGGGCGTCGTCCTCGGACAGCGATCCGACCTCCCGCAGGAACGCGCCCACCGCCCGGCCCAGTTCCAGCGGGCGGCCCAGCTGGTCGCCCTTCCAGAAGGGCAGCCGGCCCGGCACCCCCGGGGCCGGGGAGACCAGGACGCGGTCGCGGGTGATGTCCTCGATGCGCCAGGAACTGGTGCCGAGCGTGAAGACGTCACCCACGCGGGACTCGTAGACCATCTCCTCGTCGAGCTCGCCGACCCGGCCGCCGCCCTTCTTGGGGTCGGCGCCCGCGAGGAAGACGCCGAAGAGACCGCGGTCGGGGATCGTGCCGCCGGAGGTGACGGCGAGGCGCTGAGCGCCGGGGCGGCCGGTGATCTCGCCGGTGACCCGGTCCCACACCACGCGCGGGCGCAGCTCCGCGAACGCGTCCGACGGGTAGCGGCCGGCCAGCATGTCGAGGACGGCCGTGAAGGCCGACTCCGGCAGCGAGGCGAAGGGGGCCGCCCGGCGGACGGCGGCGAGGAGGTCGTCGAACTGCCAGGTGTCCAGGGCCGTCATGGCGACCACCTGCTGCGCCAGGACGTCCAGGGGGTTGGCGGGGACCTTGAGGGATTCGATGGAGCCGGTGCGCATGCGCTCGGTGACCACCGCCGCCTGCACCAGGTCGCCGCGGTACTTCGGGAAGACCACTCCCGTGGAGACCGCACCCACCTGGTGCCCGGCCCGGCCGACGCGCTGCAGGCCGGAAGCGACGGAGGGCGGCGACTCCACCTGCACGACCAGGTCCACCGCGCCCATGTCGATGCCCAGTTCGAGACTGGACGTGGCCACGACCGCGGGCAGGCGGCCCGCCTTGAGGTCCTCCTCGACCAGGGCGCGCTGCTCCTTGGACACCGAGCCGTGGTGGGCACGGGCGATGACCTGGGGAGCGCCCTGGGCCGCTCCCGAGCCGCCCATGAGCTCCGCGGGGGAGTGGTGCTCTTCGAGCGTCTCGCCCGTGGCCCGTTCGTACGCGATCTCGTTCAGGCGGTTGCAGAGGCGCTCCGCGAGGCGGCGGGAGTTCGCGAAGACGATCGTCGAGCGGTGGGACTGGACCAGGTCTGCGATCCGCTCCTCCACATGCGGCCAGATGGACGGGCGCTCGGCGCCTTCCTGGCCGTCCGCAACCGGGGAGCCGCCCAGCTCGCCCAGGTCCTCGACCGGGACGACCACCGACAGGTCGAACTCCTTGCCCGACTCCGGCTGGACGATCTCCACCTTGCGGCGGGGCGAGAGGAAACGGGCCACCTCGTCCACCGGGCGGACCGTCGCGGACAGGCCGATGCGGCGGGCGGGCTTCGACAGGAGGTCGTCCAGCCGCTCCAGGGAGAGCGCGAGATGGGCGCCGCGCTTGGTGCCGGCGACCGCGTGCACCTCGTCGAGGATCACGGTCTCCACGCCCGCCAGCGCGTCGCGCGTGGCCGACGTCAGCATCAGGAACAGCGATTCCGGGGTCGTGATCAGGATGTCCGGCGGACGGGTCGACAGGGCGCGGCGCTCGGCGGCGGGGGTGTCGCCCGAGCGGATGCCCACCTTGACCTCGGGCTCGGGCAGGCCGAGGCGCACGGACTCCTGGCGGATGCCCGTCAGCGGGCTGCGCAGGTTGCGCTCGACGTCGACCGCCAGGGCCTTCAGGGGCGAGACGTACAGGACGCGGCAGCGCTTCCTCGGATCCGCAGGGGGAGGAGTCGAGGCCAGCTGATCGAGAGCGGCCAGGAAGGCCGCCAGGGTCTTTCCGGAGCCGGTCGGAGCGACGACCAGCACGTCCGAACCCTCGTGGATGGCCTGCCACGCACCGGCCTGGGCCGAGGTGGGCGCGGAGAAGGCACCCGTGAACCAGGCGCGGGTCGCGGGGGAGAAGCCGTCCAGGGCTCGGTGCGCATTGCTGGGCATGCGTCCATCGTGCACCTCGGCACTGACAACGGGCCCGCGCCGCCTCGCGGCCTGCCGTTCGCCGCCGGGTCCGGCCGCGGGTGCAGCGTCCGGACCGCCACCGCGGACAATGGTCGTATGAACGAGCGTGCACGCCACTGGCAGTACGACGAGCTGCCCGGGGTCGATCTGCTGCGGGCCCGGTACGTGCACAAGACGTTCGTCCGGCACACGCACGAGAACTTCGTGATCGCCGCCATCGCCGACGGCGTGGAGGTGTTCCACCACGGCGGGGGCGATCAGTACGCGGGGGCCGGGGCCCTCGCACTGGTGAATCCCGATACGCCGCACACCGGGCGGGCCGGGGTGCCCGAGGGGTGGCGGTACGGGGCCCTGTACCCGCCGCCCGGCGTGGTGGCGGAGATCGCGGCCGAGACGACGGCCCTGCGGGGGACACCCGGGTTCGTCAGTCCGGTCGTGGACGATCCCTGCGCCGCCGGCCTGGTGCACCAGGTGCTGCGGGCCGCCGACGAGGGCAACGCGCTGGCCGCGGACACGCTGCTGCGCGTCGCCGTGACCAGGCTGCTGCGGTTGAACGGCGGGCTGCTGCCGCAGCGGGAGGTGCGGACGGCGGGAGCCCGGATCGCGGCACGCGCGCGTCATGTGCTGGAGGAGCGGATGGCACAGCCGCCCAGCCTGGGGCAGCTGGCGGCCGGCCTCGGGACCAGCCCGTTCGCCCTGCTGAGGGCCTTCCGGGACGTCTACGGCATGCCGCCGCACGCGTGGCTCACGGACGCACGGATACGGCGGGCGCGGCAGCTGCTGGACGCGGGGACGGCGCCCTCCGAGGCAGCCGTAGCCGTCGGGTTCACCGATCAGCCGCACCTCAACCGGCACTTCACCCGGATGGTCGGCGTGCCTCCCGGCGCTTACCAGAGGGAGCGCAAGAACGTACAAGATCTGCGGTAGCCGCCGGCCGTAGCGTGCGGGTGTGGCAGAACGAACAGGTCTCGAAGATGAAAACGTGGACATCGGTGGGAAGGCGGACCGGGCCGTCGTGCGCGACGCCCTGGGGGTCGGGGTGGCCGTCGGGCTGTCCGGGTTCGCCTTCGGAGTGACCTCGGCCGGCAGCGGACTCACACTGGCGCAGACGTGCGCGCTCAGTCTTCTGGTGTTCACCGGCGCGTCCCAGTTCGCCCTGGTGGGGGCACTCGCGGCCGGAGGCGCCCCGTTCACCGCCGCCGCGGGGGCCCTCTTCCTCGGCGTGCGGAACGCCTTCTACGGCTTGCGCCTGTCGCAGTTGCTGGCGCTCCCGCGCGCGGTGCGGCCGTTCGCCGCTCAGTGGGTGATCGACGAGACGGCCGCCGTCGCGCTCGCCCAGCCCACCCGCCGCGCCGCGCGGCTCGGATTCGTCGTGACCGGGCTGACCCTGTACCTCCTGTGGAACCTCACGACACTGCTCGGCGCCCTGGGCGCCGAGGCCATCGGGGACACCGACGCCTGGGGCCTGGACGCCGCCGGCCCCGCGGTCTTCCTGGCCCTGCTCGCGCCGATGCTGAGGACCGGCACCGAGCGGGCCGTCGCCGGGCTTGCCGTGCTGCTGGGGCTCGGGCTGCTGCCCGTCCTGCCCGCCGGGGTACCGGTGCTGCTGGCCGCGCTGGCTGCGCCGGCCGTGCTGTGGGCGGACGGCCGGCGCCGGGGACGGGGGGACGCGCGGTGAACGTCTGGATCGCGATCGGTGTGACCGTCCTCGGGTGCTACGCCGTCAAGCTCGCCGGGCTCCTGGTGCCTGCGGGAGCCCTGGAGCGGCCCCTTGTCAAACGCCTCGCCGCACTGCTGCCCGTAGCACTGCTCGCGGCCCTCACCGCCCAGCAGACCTTCGCCGACGGACAGACGCTGGTGCTGGACGCGCGGGCCGCCGGACTCGCCGCCGCGGCCGTCGCGCTGATGCTGCGCGCCCCCTTCCTGCTGGTCGTCGCCGCGGCCGTGCTGGTCACCGCGGGGGCGCGGGCCATGGGGGCCGGATGATCAGTCGATGGCGCGGCCGTACGCGCTGAGCACGCACAGGGCCTCGATGGTCACGAGCGGGCGGGCTTCCAGGGCGGGGGCCGGGGCCCAGCGGCGCCACCGGACGGGCCAGCCGCCGTCCTCCTGCTGCTGGGCCGCGAGATGGTCCAGGGACCGGGCCATCTCGTCGTCCGTGAACCACGCGCGCGCGAGGGAGCGCGGTGTCCGCGCGTAGTCGTACGGGAAGTGATGCTCCCCCGGGGCATAGCCTGGGGACACCGGCCAGGCGTCGAGGTCGCCGGGATCCAGGGCCGCGAGGCGGTGTGCGCGGACCAGGCGGCCGAGACGGGCGGCGGCCGCCTCAGCGCGCGGACGGTCGGGGGCGGAGTCCAGGAAGGCCACGGCGGCCTCGATCTGGTAGGGGTGCGACTTCTCCAGGGACTCGACCGCCTGCCAGCAGAAGTCCGTCGCCCGGAAGAGCCAGGCGTGCCACACCTCGTTGCGGTGCAGCAGTCCCACCACCGGCCCGGTGGCCAGCAGGTCGCTGGGCGGATCGTCCACCACCGTCACGAAGGGAGCCGTGGGGTAGTCGCGCTGGCTGGGGTGGATCGCCGGGAGGGCGCCGTCCGCAGTCGACACGGACGTCAGGTAGCGGCACATGCGCTCCACGCGCTGGCCGGCACAGCGTCCGACCGCGTCCAGCACCCGCAGGGCGTGCGCGGTGTGCAACGGCTGGCTGACCGGCCCGCGCAGGTCGGGTTCCAGCGCGTGGCCGTACCCGCCGTCCTCGTTGCGGTAGGCGTCCAGGGCCGTCTCCACCGGGTCGGCGGCGGCGCCCCGGAAGTGGTGGGCGAAGCGGCGCTGTTCGAGCACGCGCGCGGTGAGCCAGACGAACCGCTCCGCGCGCGTGACGGGGCTGTGCGGCGGGGGCGTCGGGGGGACTTCGGTAGCTCCTGTTTCGGCCATGGGTCAGACCGTAGGGCGCGAAGCGGCGCCGGCAGGCGGTCACGGCTCAGGCCCACCCCAGGGGCGGGATACTGGAGGCATGCGGTTGACGGTCTTCTGGCAGCGAATGGCGGAGCACTTCGGTCCTGGTTACGCCGAAACCTTCGCGCGCGATCATGTGATGTCCGAGCTGGGCGGGCGCACGGTGAACGAGGCGCTGGAGGCCGGCTGGGGCGCCAAAGAGGTCTGGCAGGTGGTCTGCTCGGTGATGGACGTGCCCCGGGAGAGGCGCTGACCGCTTCGAGCGAGCGACGCAGACCACAGGCTGCCGATCTCGGACGTCGCCGCCCCGTCATCAAGATCGCAGGGCGGGCAGACGCTCGTCGGCGGCGTGGGCGAGACTTGGACCGTGGCACCCACTGACGAGACCGGGCAGGCAGCCCAGCAGCCCCCAGCTTCCGGTACGACGCCGCCGGTCCGGCCCCCGGTCGGCGGTGCCGGGGCGAACGGCCGCATGCCGCGCTGGCTGCCCCGTGCCATGGTGCTCGCGCTCGCCCTCGTCGCCGTGTTCCAGCTGGGCAGCTGGGCCTTCCACCAGCTCACCGGCCTGCTGATCAACATCCTCATCGCGTTCTTCCTGGCCCTCGCCATCGAGCCCGCGGTGAGCTGGATGGCGACGCGCGGCATGCGCAGGGGGTTCGCCGCGTTCGTCGTCTTCATCGGCGTGATGGTCGTGTCGGCCGGTTTCGTCACCCTGCTCGGTTCCGTCCTCGCGGACCAGATCATCAAGCTGATCGAGGGGTTCCCCCAATACCTCGACTCCGTCATCAACTGGGTCAACACGCACTTCAGGACCGATCTGAAGCGCGTCGACATCCAGGAGGGCCTGCTCCGCTCCGACTGGCTGCGCAACTACGTCCAGAACAGCGCCACCGGCGTACTGGACGTGTCCGCCCAGGTCATCGGGGGCCTCTTCCAACTGCTCACGGTCGCCCTGTTCTCGTTCTACTTCGCCGCGGACGGCCCGCGCCTGCGCCGCGCCATCTGCTCCGTCCTGCCGCCCGCCCGCCAGGCCGAGGTGCTGCGCGCGTGGGAGATCGCCGTGAACAAGACCGGCGGCTACATCTACTCCCGCGGCCTGATGGCGCTGATCTCAGGTGTGGCGCACTTCATCCTGCTGCAGGCCCTGGACGTGCCCTATGCGCCCGTGCTCGCCGTGTGGGTGGGTCTCGTGTCGCAGTTCATCCCCACCATCGGCACCTACCTCGCGGGCGCCCTGCCCATGCTGATCGCCTTCACGGTGGACCCCTGGTACGCGCTGTGGGTGCTGATCTTCGTCGTGATCTACCAGCAGTTCGAGAACTACGTGCTGCAGCCCAAGCTGACCTCCAAGACCGTCGACATCCACCCGGCCGTCGCCTTCGGCTCGGTCATCGCCGGCACCGCCCTCCTCGGCGCCGTCGGCGCGCTCATCGCCATCCCCGCCATCGCCACACTCCAGGCGTTCCTGGGGGCGTACGTCAGGCGCTACGACGTCACGGACGACCCCCGGGTGCACGGCCACCACCGACGGGGAGAAGGGGCGGGCCTGCTCACCCGCGCCAGGGGGCTGTGGACACGGCGGCCGGGGGCGGAGCGGCCCGGGGCCGGGGCCGGGAACTCGGGGGAGAGCTCCTCGTGAGCGGCGCGAACCGCCCGGCTCCTGGGCCGCCGCGGCCTTCAACAGGCTCGCCCGCTCCTCAGGTGGGATGAGGCCGTCCGGCAGTGTCCGGTCGTCCAGCAGACTGCGCACCAGTTCGGCATGCTCGAAGAACACGGCCCGGCACCGTGCGCGTTCCGGGTGGTCGCGGTCGCTGCCCAGGAACCGGATCGCCCGCTCACTGCCCCCGTCTACGGGGTGTGAGAGCTCCGCGATGACGAACAGGAACTCGACCAGCTCGGTCCGCACCGGCACCGCCGGATCGGCGGCGAGGCGGAGCAGGAACGGCAGAGCTGCCGGCATGGCCGGGCCCATCGTGAAGACACCGTCCATCAGGACGTTGCAGAGCACCCGCTCGGCCTCGGCAGCCGCGGTCGGGTCGAGCAGACCGCGCAGCGGGGACCCCGGCGGGGCACCCGAAGCCCGCCCAGGCGATGTCGTCACAGCCGTGCAGTGCGGGGTGATTCCGGCCGGCGCGGGGTGCGTCCGGGAACTCCTGCAAGAACCGTGCGACGGCGGCTTCCTTGCCCGCCGCGGTGATCCGGCACATCCCATCTCCCCCTTGAGTGTGCGCACTGCCTGTGCAGACGCAGCACGGTACTCCGGCACGAACGCACCCGACACGGAACAGGGGCTGCGGGCAGCGGGGTACCGGATGCGGGGTGCGGGGTGCGGGGTACGGGATGCGGGATACGTGTGCGACGCGGTGCCGCGTGGTGCGCTTGACATGAAAATCGAACATACATTCTCATGGAGGTGCCGACGAGGCTCAACGAAGGGCATTTCGACGTACTTTGGGTAGGTAAATGCCCGAGTTATCCACAGGCCGGACGTGCGTCGGGGCGCATTGTCAGTGGCAGGCGTTAGCGTCTTTGACGTGAAGCGATCGACTCAAGCAAATCGGGTGGAACCCATGGCAGGAACCGACCGCGAGAAGGCCCTTGATGCCGCTCTCGCACAGATTGAACGGCAATTCGGCAAGGGCGCGGTCATGCGCATGGGCGACCGGACCAAGGAGCCCATCGAGGTCATCTCGACCGGGTCCACAGCCCTGGACGTGGCCCTCGGCGTGGGCGGCCTGCCCCGCGGCCGTGTCGTCGAGATCTACGGACCGGAATCCTCCGGTAAGACCACCCTGACCCTGCACGCGGTGGCCAACGCGCAGAAGGCCGGAGGCCAGGTAGCCTTCGTGGACGCGGAGCACGCACTCGACCCCGAGTACGCGAAGAAGCTCGGCGTCGACATCGACAACCTCATCCTCTCCCAGCCGGACAACGGCGAGCAGGCCCTGGAGATCGTGGACATGCTGGTCCGCTCCGGCGCCCTCGACCTCATCGTCATCGACTCCGTCGCAGCGCTGGTCCCGCGCGCGGAGATCGAGGGCGAGATGGGCGACAGCCACGTCGGTCTTCAGGCCCGCCTGATGAGCCAGGCCCTGCGGAAGATCACCAGCGCGCTCAACCAGTCCAAGACCACCGCGATCTTCATCAACCAGCTCCGCGAGAAGATCGGCGTGATGTTCGGCTCCCCGGAGACCACGACCGGTGGCCGGGCCCTGAAGTTCTACGCCTCGGTGCGCATCGACATCCGCCGTATCGAGACCCTGAAGGACGGCACGGAGGCGGTCGGCAACCGCACCCGCTGCAAGGTCGTCAAGAACAAGGTCGCGCCGCCCTTCAAGCAGGCCGAGTTCGACATCCTCTACGGCCAGGGCATCAGCCGCGAGGGCGGCCTGATCGACATGGGCGTGGAGCACGGCTTCGTCCGCAAGGCCGGCGCCTGGTACACGTACGAGGGCGACCAGCTCGGCCAGGGCAAGGAGAACGCGCGCAACTTCCTGAAGGACAACCCCGACCTGGCCAACGAGATCGAGAAGAAGATCAAGGAGAAGCTGGGCGTCGGCGTGCGTCCCGAGGAGCCGGCCGCCGAGCCGGGTACGGACGCCGCGGTCTCCGCACCGGCCGACGCGGCACCCGCCGTCCCCGCCCCGGCACCGGCCAAGACCGCCAAGTCCAAGGCCGCCGCAGCCAAGAGCTGACCGTGACACGGCGAACCGACTGGGCGGAGTACGAGTACACCGCCTCCGGTGTCCCACGGGGGAGGGACACCGGAGGCAACTCGGCCCTGAGCAGGGAGGACGGCTCCGGGGACACACCCCCCGAGGGCGACCGGCTTAACGAAGACGGCGACGACACCTGGCCGCACGGGGGCGGCTCACCCAGAAGCGGCCCGCGTGACGGCGGGCCGCGCGGCAGACGTGGTCGTCGTCGGCGCGGCTTCGGCGAGACGGCCCCCGACGCCGAGGACGGAGGTGTCCCTTCCTCGTCGAGGGCCGAGCAGGAGCCACCTCCTGGGGACCCGGTCGAGCAGGCTCGGGCGATCTGCCTGCGCCTGCTCACCGGGACCCCGCGGACCCGTAAGCAACTCGCCGACGCCCTGCGCAAGCGGCAGATCCCGGACGACGCGGCGGAGGAGGTGCTGTCCCGGTTCGAAGAGGTCGGTCTCATCAACGACGGGGCCTTCGCGGACGCCTGGGTGGAATCCCGTCACCACGGACGGGGGCTGGCCCGGCGTGCGCTCGCCCGGGAACTGCGAACCAAGGGCGTCGACTCCACAGTGATCGACGAGGCCGTCTCCCAGCTCGACTCCGAGCAGGAAGAGGCGACCGCCCGGGAACTCGTCGACCGCAAGCTCCGCTCCACCCGCGGCCTCGACCGAGACAAACGCCTCCGCCGCCTCGCGGGCATGCTCGCCCGCAAGGGTTACCCCGAAGGCATGGCACTGCGTGTGGTGAGGCAGGCGCTGGAGGAAGAGGGCGAGGACACGGACTTTCTGGTGGACGAGGGATTCTGAGCCGGCAGCCGACCGACTCGTCGACAGGCCCTTGGGGGCCTCCGGCTCACACCACGGGGAGCCCCGCCCCTCGCCATGCCTGGAAGCCGCCCACCAGATCCGTGGCCCGGTGCAGCCCCAGCTGGTGCAAGGACTGGGCCGCGAGACTGGACGCGTAGCCCTCGTTGCAGATCACGACGATGCGCAGGGCGTGGCTCGTGGCCTCGGGGAGGCGGTGGCTGCCCTGGGGGTCGAGGCGCCATTCCAGTTCGTTGCGCTCGACGACCAGGGCGCCGGGGATGAGGCCGTCCCGTTCGCGCAGGGCGGCGTAGCGGATGTCGACCAGGAGCGCGTCGCCGGCCCGGGCGGCCTCGTACGCCTCCTGCGGTTCGATGCGCTCGTAGCCCGCCCGGACCCGCTCCAGCAACGCGTCGATGCCGACGGGTTGTTGGGGATCGCGGCTCGCCGGCCCGGGTGCGGCGCTCACTGCCAGTCCTCCGGTCGCTCTACCTGCTCCAGGCGCAGGACCGGACCGCTGCGGCTGTAGCGGCGGATCTGTGGCAGGGGCGGGTAGTAGGCGTGGACGGAGATCGCGTGCCGGTCGGGGGACTCGTTGAGCACCTCGTGCACGTGGTGCCGGCCGAAGGAGCGGCCCTGGCCGGCCGGCAGCCGGCGTTCCCGGTCCACGTCCTCGGCGAGTTCCAGGGTCTTCCAGCCGTCGGTGGGCAGCCGCGCGGCGAGCGAGTTCTCCCTGAGTTCGCCCGACGCGGTCAGGAAGGCGCCGACCGAGTCGGCGTGATCGTGCCAGCCGGTGCCCGTGCCGGGCGGCCAGCCGATCAGCCAGGCCTCGCTGCCGCCTGGCCCGTCCAGCCGCACCCAGGTGCGGCCCTCCGGGTCGAGCGGCAGGGAGTCGATCAGCCGGGTGTCGGCGGCCGTGCGCCGGACGAAGTCGTAGAGCTCGGCCTGCGTGGGAGCCGGACCTGCGGAGGAGACGGATGAGGTCGCAGACGGGGATGCAGGGAGGGAAACAGACACGGGTGCCGTCCTGAGGGTGCTGAAAAGGGTTCGCGAAGAGGCGCGGAAGCCGACGCGGCCAGAGCGCGGCGCGCACACGGAGAAGGAGAAGGCGAAGTCAGCAGGACGGACGACACACGCAGCCCGCATAGCGGAGGAGGTCCATATGGACCCTCCGCCACAGGCGCACACAGGTGTCGGTCACGCACCGGAGTACACCACGGGCGCCTGGACGGGTCAACTCACTGTCACCATGCGGACGCACCGTGACAGTGAGCACATCGCCGCGGGATCGATCTCAGGGCGAGCCGGCCGAAGCACCGGCCTCTGCCTGCGCCTTCACCGGTCCGCCCACGGTGGCCTCCGCCGCCGCGTACAGGTCCGCCGGGCGCACTCCGCCCAGCGCGGTGACGAGGTGCCCGTCGGGACGCACCAGAAGCACCGTGTGCGCGGCCGCGCCCGGATAGCTCTCGGCGACGAGCAGTTCAGCGGGGTGCGGCAGTGCCGTGACCGCCGCCGCGAGCTGCGGCATGATGCCGGCGCCGACCCAGTGCTTGCGCTCCCATACGCCCGTGCCCGGCGCGATCAGCACCACGAGCAGCGCGCCGCGGCCGAGCCGGTCCCGCAGCCGGACGAAGGTCCCGTCCTCCGCGGTGACCCGCACATCGGCGACGGGTGCGCCGAGCGGTGTCTCGACCGGAGTCTGACCGTCGAGGTGTTGGGGCGCGAGCGGTGAGTCGGCGTACGCCCCCGGCGCGCCGAGCTGCCCGTGCCCCAGGTGCCCCTCTGTGAGGAGGGCGTCGTGGCCCCGGGAAGAGCCGGGTACGACGGCGCGCAGCCCCGCACCGCCGCGCAGCAGCGGCAGCGCCTGGTCGGCGGCGCGGAGCCGGGCGGCGACGACCGCCCGGCGTTCGGTCTGGTAGCTGTCGAGGAGCGCTTCGTGCGGCCCGTGGTGCCAGGCCAGGGCCAGTTTCCAGGCGAGATTGTCGGCGTCCCGCAGGCCCTCGTCCAGCCCGTGCGTGCCCAGCGCGCCGAGCAGGTGGGCGGCGTCCCCGGCGAGGAACACACGGTCGGCGCGCCAGCGGCGGGCCAGCCGGTGATGGACGGTATGGACACCGGTGTCCAGCAGCTCGTACGGCGGGGTCGTGCCGCCCGCCCAGCCGGCCAGCGTCTCCCGGATACGGGTGAGCAGCAGTTCGGGTGTGACCAGGTCCTTGCCGGGCGGCAGGAGCCAGTCCAGGCGCCAGACGCCGTCCGGCAGTGGCCGGGCGGTGACTTCGCCGGCGGAGGGGCCGGACATGCGCCAGGGCGGCAGGCGGTGCAGCAACGCCTCGTCGTACCAGGGCAGTTCTGTACGGAGCGCGGCGACGGCATGACGTTCCACCGCCGTACGGCCCGGGAAGCGGATGTCCTGGAGCTTGCGCACGGTCGAGCGGGGACCGTCGCAGCCGACCAGGAAACTGCCGCGCCACCAGGTGCCCTTGGGACCGCGGGTGTGAGCGGTGACGCCGGAGGGCTCCTGCTCGATCCCGTCGAGGCGGCTGTCCACGGCGACTTTGACGAGCCGTTCGCCGGTGAGGGCGGCGCGCAGCGCGCCGGTCAGCACGTGCTGGGCGATGTGCAGGGGAGCGGGCTCGGTGCCGTCGAAGACGATCTCGCGCATCACCTGCTTGCGCCGCATCGACCGCCATCCGGCCCAGCGCGCACCGGCTCGGGCGAGAGGCACACCGGACAGCCGTTCCACGAGGGCGGCGGTGTCCTCGCGCAGGACGACGGTGCGTGCCGCGCGGGGTTCGTCCTTGCCCGGGCCCTCGTCGAGGACGACGCAGGGGACTTCCTGACGTGCCAGTGCAAGGGCGAGCGTGAGCCCGACGGGCCCCGCTCCGACGATGATCACCGGGTCCACGGCGTGGCGCCCCCTGCCCGCGGTGGTGTCTCGAGAGACGTAGGTGAACAGGAAGTTGGAGCAGGGTGCACGATCACAGAACGTATGCAACCCATTGCCGGTGCTTGCGTCAAGTGACGAGGGGCAGTGGCGATCATGCCACTGCCCCTCAGTGTGTCACGTGAGGTGACCGGGTGTCAGACGGTGCCTCCGGCACCTGTACCCGTCGTGCCGGCGATCTCCGCGTCGTTCGCGCCGACGACGGCCCCGGTCGACTTCTTCGCCTGCCGCAGCCGGCGCTCCAGCCAGCTCGCGAACGAGGTGAGAGCGAAGTTGAGGGCGATGAAAATCACGGACACGACGGTGAGGCTGGCGATGATGTTCCCACCGTAGTAACCGCTCATCGTGCCGGCAGCGGAGAGCAACTCTGTGTAGGTCAGGACCGCGCCGCCGAGGGCGGTGTCCTTCACGATGACGACGAGCTGACTCACGATGGCCGGGAGCATCGCGGTGACCGCCTGCGGCAGCAGGATGAGGCGCATCAGTTGCCCCTTGCGCAGGCCGATGGCGTGCGCTGCCTCGGACTGGCCCTTGGGCAGAGCAAGGATGCCCGCCCGGACGATCTCGGCGAGAACCGAAGCGTTGTACAGGACCAGGCCGGTGACGACCGCGTACAGCGGACGGTCGTCGGAGGAGACGTTGGTGTACTCGGCGAACAGAGCGAGGCCGAAGATCATCAGCACCAGAACGGGGATGGAGCGGAAGAACTCCACCACGACCGCGGCCGGGACCCTGACCCATGCGTGGTCCGACAGACGGGCGATACCGAGAACCGCGCCGAGCGGCAGCGCGATGATCACCGCCAGGGCGGCGGCCTTCAAGGTGTTCTGCAGACCCGGCCAGATGTACGTGGACCAGGCCTCGGTGTGGACGAACGGCTCCCACAGGGCCCATTCCAGCTGGCCCTTGTCCTTGAGGGCCTTGAACACCCACCACAGCAGGGCCGCCACGGCGACCAGGAAGACCGCCGTGAGGACGACGTTGCGCCGCTTGGCGCGAGGCCCCTGGGCGTCGTACAGAACGGAGCTCATCGCTTCACCGCCACCTTCTTGCCCACCCAGCCCAGGATCAGGCCGGTCGGCAGCGTCAGGACCACGAAACCGAACGCGATGATCGCCGAGATCAGCAGCAGCTGGGCCTCGTTCTCGATCATCTCCTTCATCAGTACCGCCGCTTCGGCGACACCGATGGCGGCGGCCACCGTGGTGTTCTTGATGAGGGCGATCAGCACATTTGCCAGCGGTACGACGGACGAACGGAACGCCTGTGGCAACACGACCAGGCCAAGCACCTGGTTGAAACTGAGCCCGATCGCACGGGCCGCCTCCGCCTGCCCGACGGGCACCGTGTTGATGCCGGAGCGCAGCGCCTCGCACACGAAGGACGAGGTGTAGAGAATCAGGCCGAGGACGGCGAGCCGGAAGTTGATCGTCTCGACGTCGTTCGCGCCGAGGGAGACTCCCAACGTCTGGTTCAGGCCCAGCGACGTGAACAGGATGATGACGGTCAGCGGGATGTTCCGCACGATGTTCACGTACGCGGTCCCGAAGGCGCGCATCAGCGGCACCGGGCCGACGCGCATGGCGGCCAGCAGAGTGCCCCAGATCAGGGAGCCGACGGCGGAGAGCACAGCGAGCTGCACTGTCGTCCAGAAGGCTCCCAGCAGGTCGTAATCCTCAAGAAAGTCGAACACGATCTCCCGTGCTTCCGCGTGTAGGGATGCCCACGCCGGTGCGCCGCCCCTTCCGGTGGGCGGCGCACCCTGTCAGGCGCTGCTTCAGCTCTTGATCTCGCCGATCTTCGGCGCCGGCTCGTTCTTGTAGTTGGCCGGGCCGAGGTTCTTGTCCACGGCCTCCTGCCAGGCCTTGTCGGCGACCATGTCCTCAAGAGCCTTGTTGATCTTGTCCTTGAGGTCGCTGCCCTTCTTGACGCCGATGCCGTAGTTCTCGTTGGTCAGCTTGAAGCCGCCGAGCTTGAACTTGCCCTTGAACTGCGACTGGGCCGCGTAACCGGCGAGGATCGAGTCGTCGGTGGTCAACGCGTCGACGGCACCGTTCTGCAGACCGGGCAGGCAGGCGGAGTACGTCGGGTAAGGCTGCAGCTGCGCCTTGGGAGCCAGCTTGTCCTTGACGTTCTGCGCCGAGGTGGAGCCGGTGACCGAGCACAGCTTGGCGTTGTTCAGGTCCTTCGGAGACTTGATCTTGTTGTCGTCCGCCCGAACCAGAACATCCTGGTGCGCCAGCAGGTACGGCCCGGCGAAGTCGACCTTCTCCTGGCGCTCCGGGGTGATCGAGTAGGTCGCGGCGATGAAGTCGACGTCACCGCGCTGCAGCATGGTCTCGCGGTCGGCGCTCTTCGCCTCCTTCCACTCGATCTGGTCCTCGTTGTAACCGAGCTTCTTCGCGACGTACGTGGCGACGTCGACGTCGAAGCCGGCGTAACCCTGCGGCGTCTTCTGGCCGAGGCCGGGCTGGTCGAACTTGATGCCGACGGTGATCGTCTTGCCGCCGCCGTCGGAACCGGAGTCGTCGCCAGAGTCGCCGCCGCACGCGGTGGCGGTGAGGGCGAGAGCGAAGACGGTGGCCGAGGCGGCGGTGACCTTGCGGAGCTTCATGATGAACATCCTTTGGCTGGTGAAGAGATGCGAACCCTCAAAGGGCGGGCGACAGGGGCGCGTCGGGCGCGACCCGCGCCGTCAGTGATGCAGGATCTTCGACAAGAAGTCCTTGGCACGATCGCTGCGCGGGTTGCTGAAGAACTGGTCGGGCGCAGCCTCCTCGACGATTCGGCCGTCCGCCATGAACACCACGCGGTTTGCAGCCGATCGTGCGAAACCCATCTCATGGGTGACGACGATCATGGTCATGCCGTCGCGGGCGAGCTGCTGCATGACCTCCAGCACCTCGTTGATCATCTCGGGGTCGAGCGCGGAGGTCGGCTCGTCGAAGAGCATCACCTTCGGCTCCATGGCCAGCGCCCGTGCGATGGCGACGCGCTGCTGCTGGCCGCCGGAGAGCTGAGCCGGGTACTTCTCGGCCTGCGCGCCCACGCCGACCCGGTCGAGCAGGGCCCGGGCCCGCTCCTCGGCCGTCTTCTTGTCCTTCTTGCGGACCTTGATCTGGCCGAGCATCACGTTCTCGAGCACGGTCTTGTGCGCGAAGAGGTTGAAGGACTGGAAGACCATCCCGACGTCGGCGCGCAGCTTCGCCAGTGCCTTGCCCTCGGCGGGCAGCGGCTTGCCGTCGATCGTGATCGAGCCGGAGTCGGTCGTCTCCAGGCGGTTGATGGTGCGGCACAGGGTGGACTTGCCGGACCCGGAGGGTCCGATGACCACGACGACTTCACCGCGGGCGATCGTCAGGTCGATGTCCTGGAGTACGTGCAACGCGCCGAAGTGCTTGTTGACGCTCTTCAGGACGACCAGTTCTCCGGTCGCGGCCACATCTTCCTTGGCCACCGATACTTCGGTCATCGCTCTCAGGCTCCGTCCTCCTCGGTTTCGGAGGACAGTAGTAACCCCGTACGACCTGCGTCATTACATCTGAGGGGAATCTGAGCATCACGATCCGATAGCAATCGGACACGTGTCGTAGCACTTGGGAGCGGCGCTCATACCAGCCGGGTAACGGAAGCGGCCCGCAACCGGAACCCTCTTGACGCCGTCCTCATCCATCAGCGTGACTGCACAAGGTGCACGCGCGCGCGTGCACGCGTTTTTTGTACACATCTAGATCGTACGGCCAGTGAACCGAAGGGGGACCGGATGAGACTGCTGCTCGTCGAGGACGACAACCACGTCGCCGCCGCCCTGTCGGCGGTTCTGGCGCGGCACGGGTTCGACGTCACGCACGCGCGCAGCGGTGAGGAGGCCCTCCAGGCACTCGTTCCCGAGGGCGACTGCTTCGGCGTCGTCCTCCTCGACCTCGGCCTGCCCGACCAGGACGGCTACGAGGTCTGCGGCAAGATCCGCAAGCGCACCAGCACCCCGGTGATCATGGTCACCGCCCGCTCCGACGTGCGCTCCCGCATCCACGGCCTCAACCTGGGCGCCGACGACTACGTGGTGAAGCCCTACGACACCGGGGAGCTGCTCGCCCGCATCCACGCGGTCAGCCGGCGCACCTCCCACGAGGACACCTCCAGCGGCATCGAGACCGAGCTGCGGCTCGGCCCGGTGCACATCGAGCTGCCCACCCGCCGGGTCAGCGTGGACGGGTCGGTGGTCCAGCTGACCCGCAAGGAGTTCGACCTGCTGGCCCTGCTGGCGCAGCGGCCCGGGGTGGTCTTCCGCCGGGAGCAGATCATCAGCGAGGTGTGGCGGACCAGCTGGGAGGGGACCGGGCGCACCCTGGAGGTGCATGTCGCGTCCCTGCGCGCCAAGCTGCGGATGCCGGCCCTCATCGAGACCGTACGCGGAGTCGGCTACCGGCTCGTCGCGCCTGCCGGTTAGCGGGGCCGGGTGCGCACTCGTCTGCTCCCGCTGCTCATCATCCTGATGGCGGCCGTGCTGCTCGCCCTCGGCGTCCCGCTCGCCGTCAGCCTCGCCGGCGCCCAGCAGCAGAAGGTCGTCGTCGACCGGATCGACGACACGGCACGCTTCGCGGCCCTCGCGCAGTTCGTCACCGACTCGCCCGACGGGACCACCGGCGCGTTCGAGAACGAGCGGCTGGCCACCCTCAGCAGCGAGCTGCGCAGCTACTACGAGGTCTACGGCATCCGCTCCGGTGTCTTCTACCGCACCGGCGTGGCCATGGCCCACGCCCCGGCCGACTGGTCCCTGCCCATCGAGGGCGAGGTCCGGGACGCCTTCTCCGAGGCGAAGCTCAGCCGCCGCAGCCACGATCCGAAGCAGGTGTGGCCCTGGCAGCGCCGCAACCTCGTGGTGGCCTCGCCGGTGATCCGGGACGGGGACGTCGTCGCGGTCGTCGTCACCGACTCGCCCACCGGGCAGATGCGCTCGCGCACGCTGCACGGCTGGCTGGTCATCGGCGCGGGCGAGTTCGCCGCGATGCTGCTGGCCGTCGGTGCCGCACTGCGGCTCACCGGCTGGGTGCTCAAGCCCGTCCGGGTCCTTGACGCCACCACGCACGACATCGCCACCGGGCGGCTCAAGTCCCGGGTCGCTGCCGCAGGCGGGCCGCCGGAGCTCCAGCGCCTGGCCCGGTCGTTCAACGAGATGGCCGACAACGTGGAGGACGTGCTGGAACAGCAGCGCGCCTTCGTCGCCGACGCCTCGCACCAGCTGCGCAACCCCCTCGCGGCGCTGCTGCTGCGCATCGAGCTGCTCTCCTTCGAGCTGCCCGAGGGCAACAAGGAGATCGCCTCGGTCCAGGCCGAGGGCAAGCGCCTCGCGCAGGTCCTGGACGACCTGCTCGACCTGGCGCTGGCCGAGCACACCGAGGCGGATCTGAAGGTCACCGACATCGGCGAGCTCGCCGCCGAACGTCTCGCGGCCTGGGCCCCGACCGCCGAGGCCAAGGGCGTGCGCCTGGTGGGGGACTGCCCGCCGACGACCGCGTGGGCCGACCCGGTCGCCCTGTCCAGCGCGCTGGACGCGGTCATCGACAACGCGGTGAAGTTCACGCCCGAGGGTGAGACCGTCGAGGTGAGCGTCACTTCCCGGGGCGACACCTCCACGGTCGTCGTCACCGACCACGGTCCCGGGCTCACCGACGAGGAACTGGCCCGCGTCGGCGACCGCTTCTGGCGCAGCGGCCGGCATCAGAACATCAAGGGTTCGGGCCTCGGGCTGTCCATCTCGCGGGCGCTGCTCGCGGCGGGCGGCGGCTCGATCGCGTACGACCGTCACGAGCCGCACGGGCTGAAGGTGACGGTGGCGGTGCCGCGGTCGGCTCCTCCGGTCTGACAGAGGGCGAGGCGCGGGCGTGGCCTGCCCTCCGGTCCTCCGGCCTGACAGAGGGCGAGGCGCGGGCGTGGCCGGGCCTTACGGCTTGACCGACTGGTAGTAGCGCTGGGCGCCGGCATGCAGTGGCAGCGGATCGGTGTAGATCGCCGTGCGGACGTCGACCAGCTGGGCGGAGTGGACGGTCGCCCCGATGAGGTCCCGGCTGTCCAGGACCGTACGGGTCAGCCACTCGGTGAGCCGGGGATCCATGTCGTTGCGGGTGACCAGCAGGTTGGACACCGCGAGGGTCGGGACCGGCTTGCCGCGCTGGATGGTGGGGTAGGCCGATTCCGGCATCTTCGTGGCGCGGTAGTAGCGCGTGGCGCCGCCCTGGTCGTGCAGCTTGGCCACGAGCGCGGCGTCGATCGGCACGAACCGGAAGGCCGTTGCCGACTTGTTGGCCAGGCGGCTGAGGCCGTCCGTGGGCAGCCCGCCCGACCAGAAGAAGGCGTCGAGGCCGCGCCCCAGGCGCTTGGGCCCGGTGTCGATGCCGTCCGAGGACGGCTTGATGTCCTTCTCCGGGTCGATGCCGGCCGCTTTGAGCACACCGTTGGCTATCAGCCGTACGCCGGAGTCGGGCAGCCCTATGGCCACGCGCTTGCCCCGCAGGTCGGCGACGGAGCGGATGTCCGAGTCGGGCGGTACGACGAGCTGGACGTAGTCGTCGTACAGGCGGGCGACGCCGCGCAGCCGGTCCGCCCCCGGGCTGTTGTCGAACTTGTACGTGGCGACCGCGTCGGCGGCGGCGATCGCGAAGTCGGCCTTGCCGGTCGCCACGTCGGCGACGTTCTCCTGTGAGCCGGCGCTGGTCAGCAGCCGCACCTTCAGGTCGGGCATGTCCTTGTCGATCTCGTTGCGCAGGAGTTCGCCGTACTCGTGGTACACCCCCGCACGGGTGCCCGTGCTGAACGTGATCGTCCCGCTCGGCGGCTCCGCGGCCCAGGGACGCAGCCACCACAGGAGCAGGCCGAGGACCACGAGGGCGGCGGTGCCGCCCTGCAGGGCCAGGCGTCTGCCGACCGGGGGGAGCGTTCTGGGCATGCGGGCGATCCTGCCAGCCGGGGTGCACCGCTGACCAGGGCAGGGGTCACAGGGGCAGGGCGGGGGCTGTCAGTGGGCGCCACTACAGTCGGCCCCATGAGCTCTTCGCCCGCCGACCTGGTCCGTGCGTTCCACCTGGCCTTCGGCCTGGACGCCCGCAGCACGCCCACGGAGGTCTCCCCGGCTCTGGCGGCCCACCGGGGTGAGCTTCTCGCCGAGGAGGCCCGGGAGGTCGCCGAGGTGTCGGTGCGGGGACCGCTCGACCGGCTCGCGCAAGAACTGGCGGACGTGGTCTACGTCGCGTACGGCACCGCCCTCGTGCACGGCATCGACCTGGACGCGGTGCTCGCCGAGATCCACCGCTCCAACATGACGAAGATCGGCCCCGACGGCTCGGTCTCCCGCCGCGAGGACGGCAAGGTCCTCAAGGGCGAGCACTACGAGGCGCCGGACGTACGGGGCGTGCTGCGCAGACAGGGGTGGGTGCCGGGCGGGGGCGCCTGACCAGGGGGTCGCGTTCCCGGGCCGCCCGGCCCCCTCCTCAGTCGGCGACCGATGCCTCGGCCTCGGCCGTCCGGGGCGCGGGCTCCGGGCGGCTGGGCTCGCGGCGCCGGCTCCACCAGGTCGCCACCGGCTCCGTGTAGCGCGCGGTGAGCGGGCCGAGAACGACCAGGATCAGCACGTAGGCCGTGGCCAGCGGGCCGAGGGACGGTTCGATCCCGGCCGAGACGGCAAGGCCGGCGATGACGATGGAGAACTCACCGCGGGCCACCAGCGCGCCGCCCGCCCGCCAGCGGCCCTTCACGGAGATCCCGGCCCGCCGGGCCGCCCAGTACCCGGTGGCGATCTTCGTCAGCGCGGTGACGACGGCCAGTCCGAGGGCCGGCAGCAGGACGGGCGGGATGCTCGACGGGTCGGTGTGCAGACCGAAGAAGACGAAGAAGACCGCCGCGAACAGGTCACGCAGGGGGCTCAGCAGGGTGTGCGCACCCTCTGCGACCTCCCCCGACAGCGCGATGCCCACCAGGAAGGCCCCCACCGCCGCCGAGACCTGGAGTTGCTGCGCGATACCCGCGACCAGGATCGTCAGACCCAGCACGACCAGCAGCAGCTTCTCCGGGTCGTCGCTGGAGACGAACCGCGAGATGAGCCTGCCGTAGCGCAGGGCCAGGAACAGCACGAGCCCGGCCGCGCCCAGCGCGACCGCCAGGGTCACGCTCCCCGCCATCAGCCCGACGCCCGCCACCAGCGCCGTGACGATGGGCAGGTACACCGCCATCGCCAGATCCTCCAGCACCAGCACGCTGAGGATCACCGGCGTCTCCCGGTTGCCGACCCGGCCCAGATCGCCCAGCACCTTCGCGATCACACCGGACGACGAGATCCAGGTGACACCGGCCAGTACGACGGCGGCCACCGGACCCCAGCCGAGCAGCAGCGCCACGGCGGCGCCGGGCAGCGCGTTGAGGGCGCAGTCGACGAGACCGGAGGGGTAGTGGGTCTTGAGGTTGGAGACCAGGTCGGTCGCCGTGTACTCCAGGCCCAGCATCAGCAGCAGCAGGATGACGCCGATCTCCGCGCCGGTCGCGACGAACTCCTCGCTCGCGCCCAGCGGCAGCAGACCGCCCTCACCGAAGGCCAGGCCGGCCAGCAGGTACAGGGGGATCGGCGAGAGCCGGAAGCGGCCGGCGAACCGGCCCAGCAGGCCGAGGCCGAGAATGATGGAACCGAACTCGATGAGCAGAACCGCGGAGTGCAACGGCTCACTCCCGCTCGAGTATGGTCGCGGCCGCGTCGACGCCCTCACGGGTCCCGACCACGATCAGCGTGTCACCGCCGGCCAGCCGGAAGTCCGGCGCGGGCGACGGGATCGCCTCGGCCCGGCGCAGCACGGCCACCACCGAGGCGCCCGTCTCCGTCCGCATCCGCATGTCGCCCAGCACCCGCCCGTTCCAGCGCGAGGTCGCGGCCACCTCGATCCGCTCGGCGACCAGCCCCAGATCCGTGGTGTACAGCAGGCTCGGGCTGTGGTGGGACGGCTTCAGCGCGTCGATCAGCGACCCCGCCTCCGCGCTGGTCAGCTTCAGGGACTGGGCGCAGGAGTCGGGGTCGTCGGGCCGGTACACGTTCACCGTGCGGGTGCCGTCGCGATGCGCCACCACCGACAGATGGCGGTGTTCCCGGGTCTCCAGGTCGTACTGGACCCCGATACCCGGCAGCGGCGTCGCCCTCAGGCGCGGAGCTGACACGTTGCTTCCCCTTGTTCGTCTTGTTTGTCGTGCTTTGTCGGTCTGTTGAACGGTCTCGACCACCCAACGGGTCAAGTCCGCATGCTCCCATCCGGCCGTACGGTGACGACATGGGTGTCGTGACGGATATACGCAGCGGCCGGCCGCCGGAGAGGGCGGAGGGGGCCGTGCAGCGTGCGAAGGAGAGAAGGAGCGGATCGGGAAGCGTGTCGTTGTTCTGGCGGATCTTCTCGCTCAACGCCGCCGGCCTGATCGTGGCCACGGCGTTGCTGCTCGGCCCGGTCACCGTGTCCACACCCGTTCTCGCCGGCGAGGCCCTCGTCCTGCTCTGCGGCCTGGTACTGCTGCTCGCGGGCAACGCCCTCGTGCTGCGGTTCGGCCTGGTACCCCTGGAACGGCTGGACCGGGCCATGGCCACCGCGGACCTGCTGCGTCCGGGTTCCCGGCCGGTGGTCGCGGGTCCGGCGGAGACGGCCGGGCTGATCACGACGTACAACACGATGCTCGACCGGCTGGAGGCCGAACGGGCCGTCGGCGCAGCCCGGGCCCTGTCCGCGCAGGAGAGCGAACGGCACCGGATCGCACGGGAGCTCCACGACGAGGTCGGGCAGACCCTGACCGCCGTCCTCCTCCAGCTCAAGCGCGTCGCCGACCGGGCGCCCGAGGACCTCCGCGAGGAGGTCGGCCAGGCGCAGGAGGCGACCCGGGCCGGCCTGGACGAGATCCGCCGGATCGCCCGCCGGCTGCGCCCCGGCGTCCTGGAGGAACTCGGGCTGGCCAGCGCCCTGCGCTCGCTCGCCGGCGAGTTCACGACCCACGGGCTGACCGTGCGCCACCACGTCACCGGCGATCTGCCCGCCCTGACCCCGGAAGCGGAACTCGTCGTCTACCGGGTCGCCCAGGAGGGGCTGACCAACACCGCCCGGCACGCCGCCGCCGACCGCGCCGAACTCCGCCTCCAGCCGCTCCCCGACGGCGTCGAACTCCTCGTACGCGACAACGGCACGGGCATCGGCCACGCCCCCGAGGGCGCCGGTATCACGGGCATGCGCGAGCGCGCCCTGCTGATCGGCGCCGCCCTGAGCCTGGAACCGGCCCCTGGCAGGGGCACCGACGTACGGCTGCGCATACCGGTGACAGCAGGCGCACCGGCGACGGAAGGGTCCCGCTGATGTCCCCACCGATCCGCGTCCTGCTCGCCGACGACCACACCCTCGTACGCCGGGGCGTGCGCCTCATCCTGGACGGGGAACCGGACCTGACGGTCGTCGCCGAGGCCGGTGACGGGGCCGAGGCCGTCGCACGCGCCCGCGAGACCGCCGTCGACCTGGCCGTCCTGGACGTGGCCATGCCCCGGATGACCGGCCTCCAGGCGGCCCGGGAACTCTCCCGCCGGCTGCCCGGCCTGCACATCCTGATCCTGACGATGTACGACAACGAGGAGTACTTCTTCGAGGCGCTCAGGGCCGGGGCCAGCGGATACGTCCTCAAGTCCGTCGCGGACCGCGACCTGGTCGAGGCCTGCCGGGCGGCCGTGCGCGACGAGCCGTTCATCTACCCGGGCGCCGAACGCGCCCTCGTCCGCTCCTACCTGGAGCGGCTGCACCGGGGCGACGGCCTGCCGGAGAGGGCCATCACCGAACGCGAGGAGGAGATCCTCAAGCTGGTCGCCGAGGGCCACACCTCGAAGGAGATCGGCGAACTGCTCTTCATCAGCGCCAAGACGGTAGAGCGTCACCGTGCCAACCTCCTCCAGAAGCTCGGCATGCGCGACCGCCTGGAGCTGACCCGCTACGCGATCAGGGCCGGACTCATCGAGCCGTGAGGCCGGTGCGCCGGTTGTCCACAGGCGGCCGAGCCACTTTCGCCGACCGCCTACCCTTGTCCCCATGAGCAGCATCGACCGGAGCCAGTCAGTGGGCGGCACGCGCACATACGAGGTACGCACCTACGGGTGCCAGATGAACGTCCACGACTCCGAGCGGTTGTCCGGACTGCTGGAGGACGCTGGCTACGTCCGCGCCCCCGAGGGTGCCGACGGCGCGGACGTCGTCGTCTTCAACACCTGCGCCGTGCGGGAGAACGCCGACAACAAGCTGTACGGCAACCTCGGCCACCTCGCCCCGAAGAAGGCGAGCCGCCCCGGCATGCAGATCGCGGTCGGCGGCTGCCTCGCGCAGAAGGACCGCGACACCATCGTGAAGCGGGCGCCCTGGGTGGACGTCGTCTTCGGCACGCACAACATCGGCAAGCTGCCCGTCCTGCTGGAGCGCGCCCGCGTGCAGGAGGAGGCTCAGGTCGAGATCGCCGAGTCGCTGGAGGCGTTCCCCTCGACGCTGCCCACCCGCCGCGAGAGCGCCTACGCGGCCTGGGTCTCGATCTCCGTCGGCTGCAACAACACCTGCACCTTCTGCATCGTCCCGGCCCTGCGCGGCAAGGAGAAGGACCGCCGCCCCGGCGACATCCTCGCCGAGATCGAGGCCCTGGTCGCCGAGGGCGTCTCCGAGATCACGCTGCTCGGTCAGAACGTCAACGCGTACGGCTCGGACATCGGCGACCGCGAAGCCTTCAGCAAGCTGCTGCGCGCCTCCGGGAAGATCGACGGCCTGGAGCGCGTCCGCTTCACCTCCCCGCACCCGCGCGACTTCACCGACGACGTCATCGCCGCCATGGCCGAGACGCCGAACGTGATGCCGCAGCTGCACATGCCGCTCCAGTCCGGCTCCGACCCGGTCCTGAAGGCGATGCGCCGTTCCTACCGCCAGGAGCGCTTCCTCGGGATCATCGAGAAGGTCCGCGCCGCCATCCCGCACGCCGCGATCAGCACGGACATCATCGTGGGCTTCCCCGGCGAGACCGAGGAGGACTTCGAGCAGACGCTGCACGTGGTCCGCGAGGCCCGCTTCGCCCAGGCCTTCACCTTCCAGTACTCCAAGCGCCCCGGCACCCCGGCCGCCGAGATGGACGGCCAGATCCCCAAAAGGATCGTCCAGGAGCGCTACGAGCGGCTCGTCGCCCTCCAGGAGGAGATCTCCTGGGAGGAGAACAAGAAGCAGGTCGGCCGCACGCTGGAGCTGATGGTCGCCGAGGGCGAGGGCCGCAAGGACGACACCACCCACCGCCTGTCCGGCCGCGCCCCGGACAGCCGCCTGGTCCACTTCACCAAGCCGGACCAGGAGGTCCGCCCCGGCGACGTGGTCACCGTCGAGATCACCTACGCGGCCCCGCACCACCTCCTGGCCGAGGGGCCCGTGCTGGGCGTGCGCCGTACGCGCGCGGGCGACGCCTGGGAGAAGCGGAACGCGGCCGAGAAGGCCAAGCCGGTCGGGGTGATGCTGGGACTGCCGAAGATCGGCGCCCCCGAGCCCCTGCCGGCCGTGGCGAGCGGGTGCGGCTGCGACTGACCGGACCGCGGCCGCCCTGTGCGGTGGCGGCGGCTCGTGAGGGTTACCCTGCCGATCATGCTTGTCGCCGCCGCTGTCTGCCCCTGTCCGCCCCTGCTGGTGCCTGAGGTCGCCGCGGGCGCCGCCCCCGAACTGGACGCCGTGCGGGACGCCTGCACGGACGCGCTGGGCGTGCTCGCCGCCGCCCGGCCCGGCCGCCTCGTGGTCGTCGGCCCTGTGGACGGTGCCGGGCCCGAGACGTACCCGGAGGGAACGGCCGGCTCCTTCCGGGGCTTCGGCGTCGACCTCGATGTACGTCTGGGAGCGGCCGAGGGCGCGGACCCGGGACGCCGACTGCCGTACGCCCTGGCGGTGGCCGCCTGGCTGCTGGAGCGGACCGGGTGGTCCGACGCCCCGGTCGAGGGACTCGGGATGGGGGAGTCGTCCCCGCCCGGCCTGTGCGCGGACACCGGGAGGGACATCGCCGCGCGGGACGAGCGGGTGGCCCTGCTGGTGATGGGAGACGCGAGCGCGTGCCGGACGCTCAAGGCCCCGGGCTATCTGGACGAACGGGCGGCCCCGTTCGACGCGGAGGTCGCGCGGGCGCTGGGCGCGGCGGACGTGGCCGCACTCACCGCGCTCGACACCGGACTGGCCCACGAGCTGAAGGCGTCCGGCAGGGCCCCCTGGCAGGTCCTGGCGGGCGCGGCCGAGGGCGCGGACCTCGGTGGATCGCTGCTCTACGAGGACGCTCCGTACGGCGTGGGATACATCGTCGCCGGCTGGTCGTAGAGCGCGGGTGGCCGCCAGGAAGGCAGCGGACAACACGCAGGGGAGAAAGCGGCGGGGACGGCCGGGAGCAGGTGCTCCGCGGCCGTCCGCCGATGTGCCCTTCAGCGTGCCGGCGTCCGCGTCAGGAAGCAGGCGGAGGTGCGTCGTCCGGCGGCGTGGTGCCACCCGGGTCCCGCGGCGGTGCCGTGCGGCCCGTTTCCGGCGGCGTGGTCCCGGTGCCCGGCGGCGGTGTCGCGCCACCCCCGTCCGGTCCACTCTCACCCTGGTGCGCGAGGCGGCCCATGGCGCCCTTGGCCCGACCCGTGCCCGACTGGATCCTGTCGCTGTACTTGCCCTTGGTCCTCTTGTCGACGGCCTGCGCGGCCTTGTCGAGACCGTGGTGGATCTTGTCCTCGTGCCGCTGTGCGAGGTCCGAGACCTTGCCCTTGGCAGGGCCCAGTTTGGCTTTCACGTTGTGCAGGAGACCCATGGCTCACCTTCCCTCGCGCGGGGCGGTCAGGTACGGGCGCCCTCACCGGCCTCGTTGTCGGCAGCCTTCTCGGTGGACTGCTGCTTGGGGATGTCGACGCCCTCGGGCTCGGTGACCTCGGCGGCGGCCTCGCCGGCCGGCTCCTTCGCTTCCCCGGCTCCGTCGGTGCCCTTGGCCTCCGCGGTCTCGGCCGTCTCCTCCTCGGGCCCGGCCTTCGCCGTGTCGGTCTGAGCCTCGGCTGCAGGCGTCTCCGCCGTGGCCTTCGACCGCCGGAGAAGTCGTGCAAAAACGCCCATATCCACTCCATACGTTACTCGTGCGGGCGAAATCCCGCGTTGCCCGGTGCGTCGGTTTGCGCGGCCCGGGCCACCGCCTCTGTGATCCGGCGGCAGGAACCTCGCAACGGGCAACGACCCCGCGGCCGTGGCGTCACGTAACTCGTTCGAGACCAGGGTTCGAGGTTTGCGAGACTGGGGCGGTGAGCAGTGCACACCCCGCCCCCCGCGTCATCGCCGTCGTCGGACCTACCGCGGCCGGAAAGTCCGATCTGGGCGTCTTCCTGGCCCAGCGTCTCGGCGGTGAGGTCGTCAACGCCGACTCCATGCAGCTCTACCGAGGGATGGACATCGGCACCGCCAAGCTGACGCCCGAGGAGCGGGCCGGCGTCCCCCATCATCTGCTGGACATCTGGGACGTGACCGTCACGGCCTCCGTCGCCGAGTACCAGCGCCTGGCCAGGGAACGGATCGACGCCCTGCTCGCCGAGGGCCGCTGGCCGATCCTGGTCGGCGGCTCCGGACTCTATGTGCGCGGGGCCGTCGACCATCTGGAGTTCCCCGGCACCGACCCCGAGGTTCGCGCCCGCCTGGAGGAGGAACTCACGCTGCGCGGTCCCGGCGCGCTGCACGCCCGTCTGGCCGCCGCCGACCCCGAGGCCGCACGCGCGATCCTGCCGAGCAACGGCCGCCGGGTCGTCCGGGCCCTGGAGGTGATCGAGATCACCGGCAAGCCGTTCACGGCCAACCTCCCCGGCCACGACTCCGTGTACGACACCCTTCAGATCGGCGTCGACGTGGCCCGCCCCGAGCTCGACGAGCGCATCGCCCGCCGGGTCGACCGGATGTGGGACGCCGGCCTGGTGGACGAGGTGAGCGCACTCCAGGCGCAGGGTTTGCGTGAAGGGCGTACGGCCTCGCGCGCGCTCGGCTACCAGCAGGTGCTCGCGGCGCTCGCCGGGGAGTGCACGCTGGAGGAAGCGCGGACCGAGACCGTCCGTGCCACCAAGCGCTTCGCGCGCCGCCAGGATTCGTGGTTCAGGCGCGACCCGCGGGTGCACTGGTTGAGTGGGGCGGCAGCCGATCTCACGGAACTTCCGCAGCTCGCGCTGTCCTTGGTCGAACGACCGGTTACAGCCTGATCACGTCATGGCATCGGGACGCCCAGGCCGTCATCCGGTCCTTCGGCGGCGTGCCATCATCGAGCTTCGATCGACCGAGTTGAGTCCTAGTTGGGAGGGCGCGTGGCGATGGAGGCCGGCCCTCGCGACACCGCACGAAGCACGGATCACATCACCGCCGAGCGGGATGAGCCGGGGCCCGGGGCCGCACCCGAGCAGGAGGCGGACCACCTCAGCTCCGACGGGCCCGACGAGGCGCAGGGCGTGACGGACGACGGCCCCGAGCCCGGCGAGATGTTCGCCGACGAGGTCGAGGTCGAGCTGCGCCCGCAGCGCCGGCTCCGCATCTGGCAGCTGGCCCCCATCGTGGGCCTCGCGGCACTCGGCTCCCTGATGTTCGCCTTCCCGCTCGCCTTCGACTTCGGCGACAGCGGGGCCGTCATCGCCATGCTGGGCCTGCTCATCTGCTCCTGCGCGGCCGGCTGGGGCATGATGGCCGCCCGCCGCGTCGGCTACACCCTGCCGGGCCTGCCGGCCCGTGGCTCCGGCCGCAGGCCCGACTGGCGGGTCGTCCTCGCGTATGCCCTGGTCGTGGCCCTCGTGGTGGTCCTGGCCGTGTGGCGGGTGGCGCGACTCCGGTAGGGGGCGCGTGCCCCGTTACGATCGAGGCATGAGCACGCGGATCGCCTTCCTCAAGGGGCACGGTACCGAGAACGACTTCGTGATCGTCCCGGACCCCGAGAACGCCATCGACCTGCCCCCGGCCGCCGTCGCCGCCCTGTGCGACCGGCGCGCGGGCATCGGGGGCGACGGTCTGCTGCACGTCGTCCGCTCCGCCGCCCACCCGGAGGCCGAAAGGATGGCGGCCGAGGCGGAGTGGTTCATGGACTACCGCAACGGCGACGGCTCCATCGCGGAGATGTGCGGCAACGGCGTTCGGGTGTTCGCGCGCTACCTCCAGCGCGCGGGTCACGTGACCGAGGGAGACCTCGCGGTCGCCACGCGCGGGGGAGTGAAGACCGTGCACCTCGCCAAGAACGGCGACGTGACCGTCGGCATGGGCCGGGCGGTGCTCCCGGACGGTGATGTCACGGTGAGCGTGGGCGAGCGCAGCTGGCCCGCGCGCAACGTCAGCATGGGCAACCCGCACGCGGTCGCCTTCGTGGACGACCTGGCGCACGCGGGTGACCTGCTCTCCCCGCCCCCCTTCAGCCCGGCCGCCGCCTACCCGGACGGTGTGAACGTCGAGTTCGTGGTCGACCGCGGCCCCGGACACGTCGCCCTGCGCGTGCACGAGCGCGGCTCCGGTGAGACCCGCTCGTGCGGCACGGGTGCCTGCGCGGTCGCCGTGGCCACCGCCCGCCGCGACGGCGCCGACCCGACGGCCACCGGCACCCCCGTGACCTACACCGTGGACGTCCCCGGCGGCACCCTGGTGATCACCGAGCGGCCCGACGGCGAGATCGAGATGACCGGCCCGGCCGTGATCGTGGCCGAGGGCGGGATCGACGCCGACTGGCTGGAAGCCGCCGTGTCCGCGTGAGCCGGAACCGGTCGTCCTGAATCACCCGCGCCCCTTCGGCCACCCGACCCGAAACCACCGTTGGCAACCAGCCACTTGGCGGAAATCGCACGGTCAAGGTTGCGACCGGCAGGGGTACAAACCTCACATTCATCCCTCGAATGGGTGATCAGTTTCACGCTCGGCGAGAGGCGGTCAGTCGGGCGTGGTGGGCTCGGTAGCATCAAGCACCGGCCCGGACGGGGGACCGAAGCCGCTCCCTGAGCCGTGTCCGCTCTGGGGCACCCCGTCCGCCGGTTGACGCAGCCGGAGGTGCCCATGAGTGCGGAGGCCACGAATTCCGTGACCCCAGGCCCGATGCCGGGCGCGGTGTCAGGACCGGTGACGCCGACAGCCCCCCGCAGAAAGGCCCGCCCCCGGATCGACCTGCGCCGCCTCGGCCGCGCGGCCCTGCTCGGCCCCGCCGCCCGTGGCCGGCTGCCCGACGCCATCAGTCACGTCGTCGAGGCCCACCGCGCCCACCACCCGGACGCGGACCTCGAACCCCTGCGCCACGCCTACGTCCTGGCCGAGTCCTCGCACCGCGGCCAGATGCGCAAGAGCGGTGAGCCCTACATCACGCACCCGCTCGCCGTGACCCTGATCCTGGCCGAACTCGGCGCCGAGACCACGACGTTGACCGCGTCCCTGCTGCACGACACCGTCGAGGACACGGACGTGACGCTCGACCAGGTACGCGACCAGTTCGGCGAGGAGGTCCGCTACCTCGTCGACGGCGTGACCAAACTGGAGAAGGTCGACTACGGCGCCGCCGCCGAGCCCGAGACCTTCCGCAAGATGCTCGTCGCCACCGGCAACGACGTCCGCGTCATGTCGATCAAACTCGCCGACCGGCTGCACAACATGCGCACCCTCGGCGTCATGCGCCCCGAGAAGCAGGAACGCATCGCCAAGGTGACACGTGACGTGCTCATCCCGCTCGCCGAGCGGCTCGGCGTCCAGGCGCTCAAGACCGAACTGGAGGACCTGGTCTTCGCGATCCTGCATCCCGAGGAGTACGCGCACACCAGGGAGCTGATCGTCCGCAACGCCGCCCGCGCGGACGATCCCCTCGCCGAGGTCGCCGACGAAGTACGCGGTGTGCTGCGCGAGGCGGACATCACCGCCGAAGTCCTCATCCGGCCCCGTCACTTCGTCTCGGTGCACCGCGTCTCCCGCAAACGCGGCCGGCTCCGCGGCTCCGACTTCGGCCGCGTCCTGGTCCTGGTGAACGAGGACGCCGACTGCTACGGCGTCCTGGGCGAACTGCACACCTGCCTGAAGCCGGTGGTCTCCGAGTTCAAGGACTTCATCGCCGTACCGAAGTTCAACCTGTACCAGTCGCTGCACACGGCCGTGGCGCGCGAGGACGGCCAGGTCGTCGAGGTCCTCATCCGCACGCACCAGATGCACAAGGTCGCCGAGGCCGGCGTCGTCGCCCTCGGCAACCCCTACGCGCCCGCCCCCGACGACCCGGCCGACGGCGAGCGTGTCGACCCCACCCGTCCGGGCTGGCTCTCCCGGCTCCTCGACTGGCAGGAGGCGGCACCCGACCCGGACCACTTCTGGTCCACCCTGCGCGAGGACCTCGCCCAGGACCGCGAGATCACCGTATTCCGACCCGACGGCGGCACACTCGGCCTGCCCGAGGGCGCGACCTGCGTGGACGCCGCCTACGCGCAGTACGGCGAGGACGCGCACGCCTGTATCGGGGCCCGGGTGAACGGCCGTCTTGCGACGCTGAGCACCGTCCTCAAGGACGGCGACACCGTCCAGCTCCTCATGGGCCAGGACCCGGCGTCGGAACCCTCCCGCGAGTGGCTGGAGCACGCCCACACGCCCGCGGCCCGGATCGCCATCCAGCGGTGGCTGACCGCGCATCCGGTTCAGGCGGAGTCCCAGCAGCAGAGCGAGGACCGGATCGCCGAGGACCGGACGGCTCCGCGGCCCGTCGGCGCCCCCGAACCGGACACGGCTCCGGAGCAGCCCGCCGGGTGCACCGGCGCCGGCCATGTCCTCGCCGACCTGCCCGGCGCGCCCGTCCGGCTCGCCCGCTGCTGCACGCCCGTACCGCCCGACGAGATCACCGGCTTCGCCGTACGCGGGGGAGCGGTCACCGTGCACCGCGTGGAGTGTCCCGCGGTGGCGCGTATGAAGGACGGGGGGCGCGGGGAGGTCGGCGTGCGCTGGGGAGAGGCCGCCGAATGCCGGGTCACGCTGGTCGCCGAATCGTTCGTCCGCCCTCATCTGCTGGCCGACCTCACCGAGGCCATGGCCTCCGAGGGCGCCGAGATCGTGTCGGCGACCGTCGAACCCCCGACCCAGCAGCAGGTGCGGCACACGTACACCGTGCAGCTCCCGGACGCCGGCCACCTGCCCGCCCTGATGCGGGCGATGCGCAACGTGGCCGGGGTGTACGACGTCAGCCGGGCGCAGCCGCAGCCGCAGGGCGGCTGACGCGCCGCCGGGGCGGCACCCGGCTCAGGCCCCGGTCCCCGGTTCGGGTGGGACGAAAGCGCGCCGTCCCCGCCGCCCGGCCGCTCGCTGATAGCCGTGGGGCATGCTCCTGACCCCCCACAGCCAGGCCACCACCCCCACCCGTCGCCGGACCGCAGCCGCCCTGCTCGCCTCGGCTGTCTCCGTCTGCCTCGTCGCCGCGAGCGCCCCCGTCGCCCCGCTCGGCGTCGGCGACCGCCTCTTCCCGTACCTCGGAAACCCCGGCTACGACGTGGCGTCGTACGACCTTGCCTTCACCTACCCGGGCAACAACAGCGAGCCGCTGCAAGCCGTCACGACCATCGACGCCTGGACGACCGCCGACCTGGACCGGGTCAACCTGGACTTCGCCCACGGCAAGGTGGAGTCCGTCGAGGTCGACGGCGACCCCGCGGAATTCCGCTCCGCCGGCGAGGACCTGGTGATCACACCCGAGGACTCGGTGTCGGACGGCACCTGGATGCGGATCACCGTGCGGCACACCAGTGATCCCGTGCCCGCCGAGGGCCGCGAGGGCGGCTGGGTGCGCACGGCCGACGGCCTCGCCATGGCCAACCAGGCCGACGCCGCGCACCTGGTGTTCCCCTGCAACGACCACCCTTCCGACAAGGCGATGTTCACCTTCCGGGTGACCGCGCCCGACGGCCACACGGCCGTCGCGGGCGGCCTGGCAGCCGGAGTGCAGAAGTCCGGCGGGTCGACGACCTGGACCTACCGCACCCAGCACCCCATGGCCACCGAGCTGGCCCAGGTGTCCATCGGCCGCTCCACGGTGCTGCACCGTACGGGCCCGCACGGCCTGCCCGTACGGGACGTCGTCCCGACCCGCGACCGCGAGGCACTCGAACCCTGGCTTCAGAAGACCCCCGGCCAGATCGCCTGGATGGAGGGCAAGGTCGGCCGCTACCCCTTCGAGACGTACGGCCTGCTCGTGGCCGACGCCTCCACCGGTTTCGAACTGGAGACCCAGACGCTCTCGCTCTTCGAACGGGAACTCTTCACCGAGCCGGTCTACCCTCCCTGGTACGTCGAATCGATCATGGTCCACGAGGTGGCCCACCAGTGGTTCGGCAACAGCGTCACCCCCCGCACCTGGTCCGATCTGTGGCTCAACGAGGGACACGCCACCTGGTACGAGGCGCTGTACGCCGAGGAGCAGGCCGGCAAGCCGATGAGGGCCCGGATGAAGGCTGCCTACGGCGCCTCCGACCGCTGGCGCGCCGCCGGCGGGCCCCCCGCCGCCCCCAAGGCCCCGGACCCCGCCCGCAAGACCGGCATCTTCCGGCCCAACGTCTACGACGGCGCCGCGCTCGTCCTGTACGCCCTGCGCCAGGAGATCGGCCGCCCGGCCTTCGAGCGCCTGGAACGCGCCTGGGTCGTCCGCCACCAGGACGACACGGCCACCACCCAGGACTTCGTCGAGCTCGCCGCCGAGATCTCCGGGCGTGACCTCGACGGCTTCTTCCAGGGCTGGCTGTACGGCGAGAAGACCCCGCCGATGCCGGGGCACCCGGACTGGAAGCCGGAGACGCCCGCGAAGCCGCAGGACCCGGCAGCGACCCCGCAGGACCCGGCAGCGACCCCGCAGGTCCCGGCAGCGACCCCGCAGGCCCCAGCAGCGACCCCGCAGGCTCCGGCAGCGAAGCCGAAGGCTCCGGCGAAGCAGGTCCGAGCGGTGGGGACGCCCGCCCGATAACACAGTGACGAGACGCCCCGTGCCGTGCGAACATCTTCAGATCGGCGCGGTACGGGGTGCCGGGAATCTCCCGGACCGCCCACGCGTTGCAGAAAGTGAACGGCTTCCCATCTACGTAAGGATCCAATGACCTCCTCTTCTTCCTTTTCCCAGGACTCCAAGCGCTTCGCGCACAGCCACCCCGAGGGTCTTCGGGCCGATGCCCTGATGGAAGAGGACGTCGCCTGGAGCCACGAGATCGACGGAGAGCGGGACGGCGACCAGTTCGACCGCTCCGACCGCGCGGCTCTGCGCCGAGTGGTGGGCCTCTCCACCGAGCTCGAGGACGTCACCGAGGTCGAGTACCGCCAGCTCCGTCTGGAGCGGGTCGTCCTCGTCGGCGTCTGGACCTCGGGAACCGTGCAGGACGCGGAGAACTCCCTCGCGGAGCTCGCCGCCCTCGCGGAGACGGCCGGCGCGCTGGTGCTCGACGGCGTGACCCAGCGCCGCGACAAGCCCGACGCGGCCACGTACATCGGCTCCGGCAAGGCCGAGGAACTGCGCGACATCGTCGTCGAGACGGGCGCGGACACCGTCATCTGCGACGGTGAGCTCAGCCCGGGCCAGCTGATCCACCTCGAGGACGTCGTCAAGGTCAAGGTCATCGACCGGACGGCCCTGATCCTTGACATCTTCGCCCAGCACGCCAAGTCCCGAGAGGGCAAGGCGCAGGTCGCTCTCGCGCAGATGCAGTACATGCTGCCGCGACTGCGCGGCTGGGGTCAGTCGCTGTCCCGGCAGATGGGCGGCGGCAAGGGCGGCGGCCTCGCCACCCGTGGTCCCGGTGAGACCAAGATCGAGACGGACCGGCGCCGGATCCGCGAGAAGATGGCGAAGATGCGCCGGGAGATCGCGGAGATGAAGACCGGCCGCGAGATCAAGCGCCAGGAGCGCAAGCGCCACAAGGTGCCGTCCGTCGCCATCGCGGGCTACACCAACGCCGGCAAGTCCTCGCTGCTCAACCGCCTCACGGGCGCGGGCGTGCTGGTCGAGAACGCCCTGTTCGCGACCCTCGACCCGACCGTGCGCCGGGCCGAGACCCCGAGCGGACGGCTGTACACGCTGGCCGACACGGTCGGTTTCGTACGCCATCTGCCCCACCACCTGGTGGAGGCGTTCCGCTCCACGATGGAGGAGGTCGGCGAATCCGACCTGATCCTGCACGTGGTGGACGGCTCGCACCCGTTCCCGGAGGAGCAGCTGGCCGCCGTACGCGAGGTGGTCCGGGACGTCGGCGCCACCGACGTGCCCGAGATCGTCGTGATCAACAAGGCGGACGCGGCCGACCCGCTGACGCTCCAGCGGCTGCTGCGCGTCGAGAAGCGGTCCATCGCCGTCTCGGCCCGCACCGGCCAGGGCATCGACGAGCTGCTCGCGCTCATCGACAACGAGCTGCCGCGACCCTCGGTCGAGATCGAGGCGCTCGTGCCGTACACGCACGGCAAGCTGGTCGCCCGAGCCCACGACGAGGGTGAGGTGATCTCCGAGGAGCACACCCCGGAGGGCACCCTGCTCAAGGTGCGGGTGCACGAGGAACTGGCGGCGGAACTCACGCCGTACGTTCCCGCGCCGGCGCTCTGAGCACGACCTGGCCGGCGCCGTGATCTGAGCCGACCGCCCGAAGGCCCGCCCCCCGTCGACGGGGAGCGGGCCTTCGGCATGCTCGGGTCACTGACCGCCGTACGTCTTGCTCATGTTCTGGTAGAGCGCCTCGGCGTCGCGGCCCAGCTGCGGACCGGCCAGCCAGGTGTTGTCGGCCGGGCCGATCGAGGTGTTGGAGACCAGCACCGACTTGCCGTTCACGACCCGGAACCAGCCGCCGCCGGACGAACCGCCGGTCATGTCACAGCCGATGCGGTACATCGTCGGCAGGGACGGGCTGAGCGAGAACCGGCCGGGGATGTCGATGCACTTGAACATCTTCTCGCCGTTGTAGGGCGGCGCGGCCGGGTAGCCCCAGGCGCCCATCTTGGCGGCCTCGGCCGCGGACGGGGCGGAGAAGTCCACGTCCAGCGCGGCGCCGACCGTTTCCTCCAGGGACTTGGCGCCCTGCTCCGGCTTCACGTGCAGCACGGCGTAGTCGTACGCCGCTCCGTCACCGCCGCTCTCCGAACCGCCCTGGATCCACTGGTTCGATGTCGAGGCCCAGTTCGCCCACCAGTTGCCGTAGGGCGCGATCTCGGCGGGGTTCGCGTTGCTGATCTCCGCCTCGGACTTGCCGAGGTCGTTGTAGGCCGGGACGAACATGATGTTGCGGTACCAGCCGCCGTTGCCGCCGGCGTGCACGCAGTGGCCCGCGGTCCACACCAGATTGGATTTGCCCGGGTGGTTCACGTCCTTGACGACCGTGCCGGAGCAGACGGCCGGGCCGTCGGGGGAGTCGAAGAAGACCTTGCCGACCGGCGCCGCGTTGCGGTGGTACGGCGTCTTCTCCGCCTGCGCCCGGACAGGAGCCGGATCCGGGTCGCTGACACCCTGGCCGGCCGACGCGTCCTTCGTCGTGACCGTCTTGTCGGCCTCCTCGGCGGACTGCATCCGCTCCGGCTTCCACAGGCCCTCGATCACCGGGTTGACGAAGTCCTTGGCGTCACTGAGCCACTTGTCCTTGTCCCAGTCCTTCCAACCGCCGTCCTTCCAGCGGTCGACGTCGATCCCGTGCTCCTTGAGCTTGCCCGCGAGATCGGCCGGCATCGTGACCTTGCCGCCGCCGCTGCCGTCCGCGGCGGCCTGCGACGAGGTGGCGTCGGGCTTGTCGCTCGCCGAGTCCGCCGAACCGTCGCAGGCGGTCGCGGTGAGCGCCAGGGCGGCGACGAGGCCGGTGGCTGCGAGGACGGTGCGCCGCCCGCGCCTGGGTGCGGGCGTACGTGTGGAACGCATGGTGCGATGACCCCCGTTGTGCGTACGTATGTGGTGCTGGTGCTGGTGCTGGTGCTGGTGCTGGGCCCGGCGGTGTGCGGGGTGGGGCGGGTGCTACGTGCGCATGTCATGGACGTGCGCGTCGGCTCCCGCGCGACACCCCACTATGCCCGGGGAGTTGAGGGCGTACCGGGGTGGGGCGGTGAAGGTTTCCGCGGGGTGTGGCGCCCCACCGACGGCGCCCTTCAGCCGGCTGTCACCGGCCGGCGAACTTCTTGCTGACCGAGTCGTACACGCCCTTGGCCACGCCGCCCAGGCGCGGTCCGGCCAGCCAGCCCGACGTCACCGGGCCGATCGAGGTGTTGGACACCAGCGCCGGCTTGCCGTCCGAGCCGGTCGTGACCCAGCCGCCGCCCGACGAACCGCCGGTCATGGTGCAGCCGATGCGGTACATCGTCGGATCCGACGCGGTGACCGACAGCCGCCCGGGCCGGTCCTCGCACCTGTACAGCTTCTGTCCGTCGTAGGGCGGCGCGGCCGGGTAGCCGATCGCCGTGAGGCTCTTCATCTGCGGCACGGCGGGCGCCTTGAAGTCGACCGGCAGCGCCGAACCGACCATCTCCTCCAGCGACTTGCCGCCGCTGCCCTTCTCCGGTGTCACGTGGATGACCGCGAAGTCGTACGGTGCGCCGTCGCCGCCCGTCGAACCGCCCTGCTCGATCCACTGGTCCGAGGTCTGCGCCCAGTCGCCCCACCAGACACCGTAGGGAGCGACGTCCTCACGGGTGACGTTCTCCAGTTCCTCCACCGGCCTGCCGTCGTCGTTGTACGACGGCACGAACGCGATGTTGCGGTACCAGCCGCCCTTCTTGCCCGCGTGCACGCAGTGACCCGCCGTCCACACCAGGTTGGACTTGCCGGGGTGGGCCGGGTCCTTCACCACGGTCGCCGAGCAGACTGCCGAGCCCTTGGGGGAGTCGAAGAACACCTTCCCGGCCGTCGGGGCGTTGGCGTGGTACGACGGCGGCACGGCCTGCGCCTCGACCGGCTCGGGCGTCGGGTCGGTCACACCCTGGTCTCCGGAGAGGTCGCTCTCGTCGACGCCCTGGTCGGGCTCCTCGGCCTCCCGCATCCGGTCCGGGTTCCAGAGCCCCTCGATGATGGGGTTGATGTACTCGTTGGCCTCGCGAAGCCAGTCGTCCCGGTCCCAGTTCTTCCAGGCGCCGTTCTTCCACTTGTCGACGTCGATCCCGTGCTCGCGGAGCCGGTCCCTGATGTCGTCCGGGATCCTGAGCTTGCCGTCGTCGGAAGCGGTGGCCGAGGCGGAGGCCTCACCGCCCGCCGTGGCGTCGCCCGACTCGCAGGCGGTGCCGGTGAGCGCGAGCGCCGATGCGAGGGCCACGGCGGCCAGTACGGGGGAATTCCTGCGGCCCGCCCTCCCCTCTCGGCTGGCATGGGACGACGGCCGTGTGGATCGCATGATCTGACTCCCCCTGATACGGAACGAACGTGGACCAACCGGTGCCTCGGCCCCGATTCCCGCTGTCACGTGGGCGGTTCGGGGACCGCACGGTGTCCGGGAACGGCACCACACACTATGCGGTGGCTGTGGGGGCGATCCGACGGGTCCGCAACAGTTCCGTTACGGAAAGGATCTTGAGGCAACCCGTAACCAGGTGAGTGATCCGCGGTTGGTAGCGGTGGGGGGCCTGCTGTCTGTGCGCGGTCCTCTGTGCCCGTGCCCAGTGGGAGGTCAGGGAAATCGTGGCGGAATCCACCCGTGGGGGTTGTGCGTCGGAGAAGGCCGCTGTGGAGCGTAAGCGGGTGAAACCCCTCCCCGGCGCAGTCGTTGACGCGAGCGGCCTCGCCTCGCGCAACGGGCACGAGGCGATCCTGCGCCGCCAAGCCGCGCGCGAACCGGCCGCCCGGACCTACGCCCGGGCCCTGCCGATCGTTCCGGTGCGGGCGCGGGGACTGACCATCGAGGGTGCGGACGGTCGCCGCTACCTCGACTGCCTCTCCGGCGTCGGCAGCCTCGCCCTCGGCCACAACCACCCGGTCGTCCTGGAAGCCATCCGCAAGGTCCTCGACTCCGGCGCACCCCTGAACGCCCTCGATCTGGCGACACCCGCGAAGGACGCGTTCCTCACCGAGCTGTACCGCACCCTGCCCCCGGGCCTCGCCGAGCGGGCACGCGTGCGCTTCTGCGGACCGGCCGGCAGCGAAGCCGTCGAGACCGCCTACACGCTGGTCCGCGCGGCGACCGGTCGGAGTGGCCTCCTCGCGTTCAGCGGTTCCGGCCGCGGAACTGAGTGCCGAGCCCTCGACGGCACTTCTGCGCACACCCCGGACCTGCGGGTCGACCGCCTTCCCTACCCTCAGGACTACCGCTGCCCCTTCGGTGTCGGGGGTGAGCGCGGCGCCGACCTCGCCGCCCGCTGGACCGAGTCCCTCCTCGACGACCGCGGACCCGGGGTGCCGCTGCCCGCCGGGATGCTCGTCGAGCCCGTCCAGAGCGAGGGCGGGGTGATCCCCGCACCGCACACCTGGCTGCGGCGCATGCGACAGCTCACCGCCGACCGGTCCATCCCGCTGATCGTCGACGAGATCCACACCGGCGTGGGCCGGACCGGCGCCTTCTGGGCGGTGGAGCACAGCGGTGTGACCCCCGACGTGATGGTGCTCTCCAAAGCCATCGGCGGCAGCCTCCCGCTGGCCGTCGTGGTCTACCGCGACGACCTCGACATCGGGGAAGCCGGCGCTCCCGTCGGTGCCTTCCCCGGCAACCAACTCGCCTTGGCCGCCGGCACGGCAACCCTCGCCCACGTCCGCGAGAACGCCCTCGCCGAGCGTGCGGCGGCCCTGGGGGAGCGCATGCTGGGGCAATTGCGGGACCTCGCCTCGGACTTGGATTGTGTAGGGGATGTGCGAGGGAGGGGACTGATGCTCGGGGTCGAGCTGGTGGACCCGGAGCAGGAGGGGGACTCCGGATTTTCGGGCGCTCCCGTAGCCGGCGCTCCCGTAGCTGCGGAGGGCGGTGTGGCGGCGTCGATGATGCCGGGCGGCGCGCGCCACCCCCGGCCCGCCGCCCCCGGACTGGCCGCCGCGGTCCAGCAGGAGTGCCTGCGGCGCGGCCTCATTGTCGGACTCGGCGGCCGTCACGCCGGCGTCGTGCAACTGCTGCCGCCCCTGACCCTCACCGATGAACAAGCGGCCGCCGTGCTGGACCGCCTGGCCGACGCGGTCCGGACAGCGGCTCGATGCCGTGGGGGTGGCCCGGCAGCCGCACCCTGAGCCGCGGTGAGCTCCTACGGCAGGGAGCGCGCGGTGCCCGAATGTGAGGCGTCTGCCTTCAGCCGTCTGCCCGCCCAGGTGCGCCTGCCCGGTCCACTTGCCCGCATTGTGTCGGCCTGCCGGCAGTCTGTCCGCCGCTCGCTGGCGCGCCATGAGCCCGTACGCCCTCAGTCGGCACGACCAACAGCCCACCCGATCACAGCCCGCGCGCCTTTCCCCAGCACCGCGCAGCCACACCCGAGTGAGGCCGCCCAGCCCACAGCCCTCACCAGCATGATCCGGACCACTCCAAGAGGTACCCGCCGTGAACGCCACCCCCCACTCCCACTCCCACACCCCGACGCCTGGCCAAGGGTCCGTCGACGCCCGGCCGCCGGAGATGTCGCCGAACCCGCGGGTCCCTCATCAGCGGCCGATGGCGAAACCCGCCCAGGGGCTGGGCGAAGACCATGGCCCCGACCCCCTGACGCATCCCGACCCCCACACAGTGGCCGTAGCCGCCGCCGTGGAGAACCTGCTCCGCTGCTGGGCGCGCGAGACGAACCAGTCCGCCCCGGCCGACGGCCACCTGCACATCCCCCTTCCCGCCAGCGGCACGGCTCTGTCCGCCCCGGTCCGCTACTGGTCCCCGACGGGCTGGCACCGCTTCGGCCGACCTCGTCTGGCAGGCACTCCCGACAGCGCCCCACCGGTCGACGCCCTCACGCTCGCCGCCCTGCTCACCAGGGAGATGTCCGCGAACGGCTCGGGCGACGACCGCGTACCCGACTCCTTCCCCACGGCCGCCCCCAGCTCCATCACCGGTGGCCTCAGCGACGGCACCGACCTCGTGGCGGGCGTTGCCGACTCCCTCCGACGCGTCGCCCGCTTCGTCACCGCCCGCCGGGAACGACCGGCCGACGGCCCCGACCGGTTCCTGACAGCGGAGCAGGCACTCCTCCTCGGACATCCCCTGCACCCGACCCCGAAGGGTCGCGAGGGTCTCAGCGAGGCGCAAGCCCTCCTGTACTCACCCGAGGCGCGCGGCTCCTTCCCTCTGCACTGGATGGCTGTCGCCCCCTCCGTCCTCGCCACCGACTCCTCCTGGACCGAACGCGGCCGCCCTGTCGCCGCCCCCCGCCTCACCGCCCGACTCGCCGGTCCCGCACCGGCGTTGCCGGACGGGTACGCCCTGCTGCCCCTGCACCCCTGGCAGGCGCACGAGATCCGTCACCGGCCGGAGGCCGCTGCCCTGCTCGACGCCGGACTGCTCCGTGACCTCGGTGCCGGCGGCCCTCACTGGCATCCCACCTCCTCCGTACGGACCGTCTACCGCTCCCATGCCCCCGCGATGCTCAAGCTCTCGCTGGGCCTGCGCATCACCAACTCCCGTCGTGAGAACCTCCGCAAGGAACTTCATCGCGGCGTCGAGGTCCACCGCCTGCTCCGCAGCGGCCTCGCACAGCAGTGGCGGGCCGCGCACCTGGACTTCGACATCGTTCGGGACCCCGCCTGGCTCGCCGTCGGCACACCCGAGGGGGCCCCGGTGCCCGGACTGGACGTGGTGATCCGCCACAACCCATTCAGCCCCTCGGACGATGTCTCCTGTGTCGCCGGCCTCGTCTCACCGCGCCCGTCCTCGCCAGCCGCGCGGGACGACGCGCCAGGGCACCCGGCCCAGCACGACCGGGCCCAGCACGACCCGGCCAAGTGCGATGCAGCCCTGCGGTCCCGACTCGCCGAACTCGTCACGCGTCTTGCCCGGCGCACCGGCCGGCCCCCCGGAGCCGTCGCCGCCGAGTGGTTCCTGCGCTACCTCGGCCATGTGGTGCGCCCCGTCCTCTGGCTGGACGGCGAGGCCGGTGTCGCCCTGGAGGCACACCAGCAGAACATCCTGCTCGTGCTGGACGCGGACGGATGGCCCAGGGGAGGCCGCTACCGCGACAACCAGGGCTACTACTTCCGCGAGTCCCGGCGCGGGGAGCTCGGCACCCGGTTGCCCGGGATCGGAGAGCGGAGCGACACATTCGTAGACGACGAGGTCACCGACGAGCGACTCGTGTACTACCTGGTGGTCAACAACGTGTTCGGCCTCATCGGCGCGTTCGGCTCCCAAGGGCTGGCCGACGAGCGGCTGCTGCTCGCCGCCTTCCGCCGCTTCCTCGCAACCGCGGCCTCCGGTCCTACCCGGCTGCGCAGCTCGCTGCCCGCCCGGCTGCTCGACTCACCCGCCCTGCGCTGCAAAGCCAACCTTCTGACCCGGCTGCACGGCCTCGACGAACTGGTGGGCCCGGTCGACGGCCAGTCCGTCTACGTGTCCATCGCCAACCCCCTGCATTCCTGACCACCCTGATCGCCGCCGACCACGGCCGAACCTCCTTCATCTCATCCCTGAGGACATGCCCACCCCCTTTCGAGAGGAGCGTTCAATGCTTTCCTCCGACCCGATCGACGCGGCCGGCGAGCCTCCGCCCCGAACGGGCGGGCATGACGACGCACTCGACGATCTCCTCGACCGCGTCGCCGAATGGGGTCCGGCCGACACGCACGCAGGCGTGTTCCACCTCGTCCCCGCGCTCCTCGAACGCGACCTTCCGCTCATCAGCCGTTGGATGAACGACCCCGCGACCGCGGTGTTCTGGGAGCTGTCCGGACCGCAGGACGTGGCCGAGGACCACTTGCTTACCCAGCTCGCCGGCGACGGGCGCAGCGTGCCGTGCGTCGGTCTGCTGAACGGAACACCGATGAGCTACTGGGAGATCTACCGGGCCGATCTCGACCCGCTGGCCGGCCATTACCCGGTCAGGCCTCATGACACGGGCATCCACCTTCTGATCGGTGCGGTCGCGGACCGGGGACGTGGTCTCGGCGGTCTGCTGCTGCGGGTCGTGGCCGATCTCGTTCTCGCGCAGCGGCCCTCCTGCGCACGCGTCATCGCAGAGCCCGACATTCGCAACACCCCCTCCATCGCCGCTTTCCTGACCGCCGGCTTCCGGTTCTCCGCCGAGGTCGACCTGCCCGCCAAGCGGGCCGCCCTCATGGTCCGAGACCGGTCCCTCCGGCTTCTTCTGTAGCGCTGTGTCACCGCACCATCACTCATCGAACGCGGTCCGCGTCGGCACAGTTCCCGTCTGCCGCGGGAATCTTTCGAGGCGCTTCGTCGCGACCTCGCCCACGCAGCCGGCCGACCGGCCGCCCGCCCACCGCCGCCCGAGGAGGCCACGGTCTTGATCCCGTCCCCCGCCCGCGCCCCCGTCCGCCGCCGTCCGTGCCCCCGCCCGCGCCCCCGCCCGCGCCCCTGTCCCCGCCTTGATCACCCGTTTGTCAGTGCAGGGTCGTAGGGTGGTCGCGCTATGACGAAGCCCTCACTCCCCGAACTCCTGCATGCTGCCGTCACTGCCGTCGGCGGCACGGAGCGCCCCGGTCAGGTGGCCATGGCCGAAGCCGTCGAGGAAGCGATCGACGACGGCTCTCACCTGCTGGTCCAGGCCGGAACCGGTACCGGCAAGTCGCTCGGGTACCTCGTGCCCGCGCTGGCGCACGGGGAGCGGGTGGTCGTCGCGACCGCCACCCTGGCCCTTCAGCGCCAGCTGGTGGAGCGCGACCTGCCGAGAACGGTCGAGTCGCTGCACCCCCTGCTGCGCCGCCGTCCGGAATTCGCGATGCTCAAGGGCCGGTCGAACTACCTCTGCCTGCACCGGCTGCACGAAGGGGTCCCGCAGGACGAGGAGGAGGGCCTCTTCGACCAGTTCGAGGCCGCCGCGCCCACCAGCAAGCTCGGCCAGGACCTGCTGCGGGTGCGCGACTGGGCCGACGAGACCGAGACCGGCGACCGTGACGACCTCACGCCCGGCATCTCGGACCGGGCCTGGGCGCAGGTGTCGGTGTCGTCGCGGGAGTGCCTGGGTGCCTCGAAGTGCGCGTACGGCGCCGAGTGCTTCGCCGAGATGGCCCGCGAGCGGGCCAAGCTCGCCGAGGTCGTCGTCACCAACCACGCGCTGCTCGCGATCGACGCCATCGAAGGCGCCCCCGTCCTTCCGCAGCACGAGGTGCTGATCGTCGACGAGGCGCACGAACTGGTCTCCCGGGTCACCGGAGTCGCCACCGGCGAGCTCACCCCCGGCCAGGTCAACCGCGCCGTGCGCCGTGCCGCGAAACTGGTCAACGAGAAGGCAGCCGACCAGCTCCAGACCGCCGCCGAGGGTTTCGAACGGCTGATGGAGCTGGCGCTGCCGGGCCGTCTGGAGGAAATTCCCGAGGACCTCGGGTATGCGCTCATGGCGCTGCGCGACGCGTGCCGCACGGTCATCTCCGGGATCGGCGCGACCCGCGACAAGTCCGTCCAGGACGAGGATGCCGTCCGCAAGCAGGCCCTCGCCTCTGTGGAGAACGTGCACGACGTGGCGGAGCGCATCACGAACGGCTCCGAGTGGGACGTGGTCTGGTACGAGCGTCACGACCGTTTCGGCGCATCCCTGCGTGTCGCCCCCATGTCCGTCTCCGGACTGCTGCGGGAAAAGCTCTTCGCGGACCGCTCCGTGGTCCTGACGTCGGCGACGCTGAAGCTGGGCGGCGACTTCAACGGCGTCGGCGCCTCTCTGGGCCTCGCCCCCGAGGGCACCGAGGGCGACGACGTCCCGCCGTGGAAGGGCATCGACGTCGGCTCCCCCTTCGACTACCGCAAGCAGGGCATTCTGTACGTCGCCAAGCACCTGGCGCGCCCCGCGCGCGACGGCGATCGTGCTGACATGCTCGACGAGCTCACGGAGCTGATCCAGGCGGCCGGCGGCCGCACCCTCGGCTTGTTCTCCTCGATGCGGGGCGCCCAGCTGGCCGCCGAGGAGCTGCGCTCCCGAATCCCCGAGTTTCCGATCCTCCTACAGGGCGAAGAGACACTCGGCGAGCTGATCAAGAACTTCGCGGCCGACCCGAAGACCTGCCTCTTCGGCACGCTGTCGCTCTGGCAGGGCGTGGATGTCCCGGGGCCCAGCTGCCAGTTGGTCGTCATGGACAAGATTCCGTTCCCGCGCCCTGACGATCCCCTGATGAGCGCCCGCCAGAAGGCCGTCGAGGAGGCGGGCGGCAACGGCTTCATGGCGGTCGCCGCCACCCATGCGGCACTCCTCATGGCCCAGGGAGCCGGCCGTCTCGTACGGGCCTCGGGGGACCGCGGGGTGGTCGCCGTCCTCGACCAGCGTCTGGCGACTGCCCGGTACGGGGGTTACCTGAAGGCGTCACTGCCCGACTTCTGGTTCACGACGGACCGTAACCAGGTCCGGAAGTCGCTGGCCGCGATCGATGCGGCTGCCCGGCAGACGGAAGGCGCGTGAGCTGTGGGGGTCAGCCTCGGCTCACCCCCACAGCTCACGCGCCTGCGGAGTTCACCGAGGCCCGACCAGCCGGCCCCGGACAGCGCAGGGCCCCGGAACCGGCGCAGGGGTCCCGGGGCCCGGTCAGGGGGCGGGCCGGATCGGCCCGCCCGACGCGGTGCGCTGTGTCAGACGCGCCGCAGCACGGCCACCACCTTGCCGAGGATGGTCGCGTCGTCGCCCGGGATCGGCTCGTAGGCAGCATTGTGCGGCAGGAGCCAGACATGGCCGTCCTCGCGCTTGAAGCGCTTGACGGTGGCTTCGCCGTCGAGCATCGCGGCCACGATGTCGCCGTTCTCGGCGACCGGCTGACGGCGCACCGTGACCCAGTCGCCGTCGCAGATCGCGGCCTCGATCATCGAGTCACCCACGACCTTCAGGACGAACAGCTCACCGTCACCGACCAGCTGGCGGGGGAGAGGGAAGACGTCCTCGACGGATTCCTCGGCGAGGATCGGGCCACCGGCGGCGATCCGGCCGACCAGCGGCACGTATGACGCGGCCGGCTTGCCCGCCGTGTCCGTGGGCTGCACCGAGGCGGCCTGGTCGGAGCCCCGCACCTCGTACGCGCGGGGGCGGTGCGGGTCGCGGCGCAGGAAGCCCTTGCGCTCCAGGGCCATCAGCTGGTGTGCGACGGAGGAGGTGCTGGAGAGGCCCACGGCCTGACCGATCTCCCGCATCGATGGCGGGTAGCCCCGTCGCTGCACGGAGTCCCTGATGACCTCGATCACGCGGCGCTGGCGATCGGTGAGTCCGGAGCTGTCCGCCCGGATGCCCGGAGGTCGGCCCGGCAGGGAGCGCTTGTGCCCCTCAGGGTTCGTGGCTTCGTTCATCGCATGCACCGGCTCCAGTCGGCCCTGGGAGCGGTCCTGGGCAGCGATGGCGGCACTGTCTGCGGTGGTGGTCACGTCGGCCCCTCTCGATGGTCTCCCTGCTGCACAACGGTAGTTGCTTTCGAAAGGTTGCGCCAAACACACGTTCGAGTGAAAAATCGCGAATCACCGGACGCGATCATGTGTCCGGGTGTATTGGCGGCCGTGCCACCTGGCGGGCAAAAGGGCCCATTGCTGTACCCTTCACCGCCGGGATGATCGCCTCGCGGACTGGTGCCCCAGTCTGCCATCCGGCAGTCCCCTGCCCTGGGATCGGCCCGCATCTGTGCGGGAGTCCCACGCCCCCTCCTCGCGGCGCCCACGGTATCTCCGCATGCGCCGCAGCGATACGGCTGTGCCGGAACGGATGCGGCCGTGTCCCGGACGGGTCGCCGGCGGCGGCGCCTCCGGAGGTGAGCGGGGCAGGTGCGGCTCGACCCGTCGCACGTCACCTGCGCCTACGCGCGCGACACGCGGCAACGGCCTGGATGTATGAGTCAATCCCCACATCTAGTGGTTGGATTGCAACAGCAGCCCAGAAGTTGTGGTCCCCCGGGTCTTGAGGCCCATGGTCATCGCCTATGCTTGGGGCTGCTTCGTGGGGCGCAGGAGGCCCGGCGAGGCTATTGAGTCTGCTGTGAGGAGGGTTGGGAATCCATGCACTGCCCCTTCTGCAGGCACCCCGACAGCCGTGTCGTCGACAGCCGTACGACCGACGACGGCACGTCGATCCGCAGGCGCCGCCAGTGCCCTGACTGCTCCCGTCGTTTCACGACCGTGGAGACGTGCTCGCTCATGGTGGTGAAGCGGTCCGGAGTCACCGAGCCCTTCAGCCGTACGAAGATCATCAATGGTGTGCGCAAAGCGTGCCAGGGGCGGCCCGTCACCGAGGACGCGCTGGCCCAGCTCGGCCAGCGGGTCGAGGAGGCGGTGCGGGCGACCGGAAGCGCCGAGCTGACCACCCACGACGTGGGGCTGGCCATACTGGGCCCGTTGCAGGAGCTCGATCTCGTGGCATACCTGCGCTTCGCCTCCGTCTACCGGGCCTTCGACTCGCTGGACGACTTCGAAGCGGCCATCGAGGAGCTCAGGGCGCAGACCGGACCCCCCGGCGCGGACGACGGGGACCGCGAGGACACGGCCGCGGGGAGCCAGGAAGACGACCGCGGGTCCGGAGGGGCGGAACAGGTCCCCCAGCCCGCCGGCGCCGCCGACTGACCGGCGGGCCGGACCCGGAAGGCGGCTCCGGGCCCGGCCGGACGGCGGCGAGAAGACCTGTTGCGGGCGACGTGAGTGGGTGCCCGCAACACCAGACAGAACACCGTGCCACGGGAACAACGGGGCACTTCAGGGCGTTTTCGCCCGTACAGGGAGGCGGCATGACAGAGACGGCGAGCGGTCCGGCACGGAGTTCCCGCGCCAAGAGCCCCAAGGCGAGCAAGGGTCTGCGTGTCGAGCGCATCCACACCACCCCCGGGGTCCACCCCTACGACGAGGTGGCCTGGGAGCGTCGTGACGTCGTCATGACCAACTGGCGCGACGGCTCGGTCAACTTCGAGCAGCGCGGCGTCGAGTTCCCCGACTTCTGGTCGGTGAACGCGGTCAACATCGTCACCAGCAAGTACTTCCGCGGTGCCGTGGGCACCCCGCAGCGCGAGACCGGCCTCAAGCAGCTGATCGACCGCATCGTGAAGACGTACCGGAAGGCCGGTGAGGACCACAAGTACTTCGCCTCGCCCGCCGACGCCGAGATCTTCGAGCACGAGCTGGCCTACGCCCTGCTGCACCAGATCTTCAGCTTCAACAGCCCCGTGTGGTTCAACGTGGGCACGCCGCAGCCCCAGCAGGTCTCCGCCTGCTTCATCCTGTCCGTCGACGACTCCATGGAGTCGATCCTCGACTGGTACAAGGAAGAGGGCATGATCTTCAAGGGCGGCTCCGGCGCCGGCCTGAACCTCTCCCGGATCCGCTCCTCCAAGGAGCTGCTGTCCTCCGGCGGCAACGCCTCCGGCCCGGTCTCCTTCATGCGCGGCGCCGACGCCTCCGCAGGAACGATCAAGTCCGGTGGCGCCACCCGCCGCGCCGCCAAGATGGTCGTCCTCGACGTGGACCACCCGGACATCGAGGACTTCATCGAGACCAAGGTCAAGGAAGAGGAAAAGATCCGCGTCCTGCGTGACGCCGGCTACGACATGGACCTGGGCGGCGACGACATCACGTCCGTCCAGTACCAGAACGCCAACAACTCGGTCCGGGTGAACGACGAGTTCATGCAGGCCGTCGAGCAGGGCGGCAAGTTCGGCCTGCGCGGGCGGATGACGGGCGAGGTGATCGAGGAGGTCGACGCCAAGGCGCTCTTCCGCCGGATCGCCGAGGCCGCCTGGGCCTGCGCCGACCCCGGCATCCAGTACGACGGCGTCATCAACAACTGGCACACCTGCCCCGAGTCCGGCCGGATCACCGCGTCGAACCCGTGCAGCGAGTACATGCACCTGGACAACACGTCCTGCAACCTGGCCTCGCTGAACCTGATGAAGTTCCTGAAGGACGACGGCAAGGGCAACCAGTCCTTCGAGGCCGACCGCTTCCAGAAGGTCGTCGAGCTGGTCATCACCGCGATGGACATCTCGATCTGCTTCGCGGACTTCCCGACGCAGAAGATCGGCGAGAACACGCGCGCGTTCCGCCAGCTCGGCATCGGCTACGCCAACCTCGGCGCCCTGCTCATGGCCACCGGCCACGCGTACGACTCCGACGGTGGCCGCGCCCTCGCCGGCGCCATCACCTCCCTGATGACGGGCACGGCGTACCGGCGCTCCGCCGAACTCGCCTCGGTCGTCGGCCCGTACGAGGGCTACGCCCGCAACGCCGACGCCCACAAGCGCGTCATGAAGCAGCACTCGGACGCCAACGACAAGGCCGTCCGCATGGACGACCTGGACACCCCGGTGTGGGCCGCCGCCAGCGAGGCCTGGGGAGACGTGCTGCGCATCGGCGAGAAGAACGGTTTCCGTAACTCGCAGGCGTCCGTGCTCGCCCCCACCGGCACCATCGGCCTGGCGATGTCCTGCGACACCACCGGTGTCGAGCCCGACCTCGCGCTGGTCAAGTTCAAGAAGCTGGTCGGCGGCGGCTCGATGCAGATCGTCAACGGCACCGTGCCGCAGGCCCTGCGCCGTCTGGGCTACCTGGAAGAGCAGATCGAGGCGATCGTCGCCCACATCGCCGAGAACGGCAACGTGATCGACGCCCCCGGTCTCAAGCCCGAGCACTACGAGGTGTTCGACTGCGCCATGGGCGAGCGGGCCATCTCCCCGATGGGCCACGTCCGCATGATGGCCGCCATCCAGCCGTGGATCTCCGGCGCCATCTCCAAGACGGTCAACATGCCGGAGTCGGCGACCGTCGAAGAGGTCGAGGAGATCTACTTCGAGGCCTGGAAGCTCGGTGTCAAGGCCCTCGCGATCTACCGCGACAACTGCAAGGTCGGCCAGCCCCTCTCCGCCAAGACCAAGGAGAAGGAGAAGGCGGAGATCACCGAGAAGGCCGAGGACACGATCCGTACCGCGGTCGAGAAGGTCGTCGAGTACCGCCCGGTCCGCAAGCGCCTGCCGAAGGGACGTCCCGGCATCACCACGTCCTTCACCGTCGGCGGCGCCGAGGGCTACATGACGGCCAACTCCTACCCGGACGACGGTCTCGGTGAGGTCTTCCTCAAGATGTCCAAGCAGGGCTCGACCCTCGCGGGCATGATGGACGCCTTCTCCATCGCGGTCTCCGTCGGCCTCCAGTACGGCGTGCCGCTGGAGACGTACGTCTCGAAGTTCACCAACATGCGCTTCGAGCCGGCCGGTATGACGGACGACCCGGACGTGCGGATGGCGCAGTCGATCGTCGACTACATCTTCCGCCGCCTGGCGCTGGACTTCCTGCCCTTCGAGACGCGCTCCGCGCTCGGCATCCACTCCGCCGAGGAGCGTCAGCGTCACCTGGAGACCGGTTCGTACGAGCCGTCCGAGGACGAGGTCGACGTCGAGGGTCTGGCCCAGTCGGCGCCGCGCGCCCAGGAGCTGAAGGCCGTCACCGCTCCGAAGGCCGAAGAGGCGGCCAAGCCCGCCCCGCAGCAGGCCCACACCAGTGCCGAACTGGTGGAGATGCAGCTGGGCATCCAGGCCGACGCCCCGCTGTGCTTCTCCTGCGGCACGAAGATGCAGCGCGCCGGTTCCTGCTACATCTGCGAGGGCTGCGGCTCTACCAGCGGCTGCAGCTGACGCCGAGCAGCTGAGCCGATGACGACAGGGGCACCGCCTGCGGGCGGTGCCCCTCTCGTTCGCCTTGCCTCGTCGGTGACGGGCTCAGGGACGCTGTGCAGCGCCCATCGTGGTGGTGAAGTCCACGGGATCGCCCTCGAAACCACGCAGGCCGGACCGGAACTCCCACGGCCCGGAGCCCTCCCGGGTGAACTCCGCGACCGTCGCCGCCGTCGCCCCGAGGACACCCCCGAAGTCGTCCTCCGTGAGGACGGTGTACCCCTCGCGGATACGCAGACCGGGGTTGCTGACGCTGACGAAGGTGCGCTGCGCCGGGCGCTGCTGGATGACGACACCCACCACCACGCGCGCGTAGCGGACGTCGAGCCGGTCGAGTTCCAGCGTCATGACTTCGTCGTAGCCGAAGCCCTGGCCGTCCTTGCTGTCCCGGTTGAGGGTGATCGTGCCGTCGGGCGAACGGCTGTCGAAGTGCACCACGTATGCGGGGTCACCGTGCGGAGCGTCCGCCAGGTAGGGCGCCGCGACCAGGTCCAGGTCGGTGGACGGCTGCCCCGCCGGACTGGGATCCCACCGCACCGCGATCTCGACCTTGCGAAGCCCCTTGTTGAGCCCGTCCACCAGAGTCCCCTTCCCCGTAACGACCCGTCCGCCGGACCCAACTGCCGGGCCCTCATGACCGTTTGTCCATCCTGCCACGCGCGCGGGTGCGTGCGTGGGGGAGTGGTCCACCCGAGAGTGACCGACGCCACGCGCCGTGGCCTTACCATGGCGCGGTGCTGGTCAAGTGGATTCGCTGCACCGTGGTGGACCGCCGCGGTTTCGAGCGGGGGCAGCGGAAGTGGGCGGGGCTTCTGGGGGAGCCGGGATTTCGCGGGCAGGGGGGTGGCTGGAGCCGGGGACGGCAGGACGTGGCGCACATCTTCGCGTTCTGGGAGAGCCGCGCCTTCTACGACTCCTTCATGGCACGGTCGCACGACCGGCTCGCGTCGGCCCAGGCGGGGACGTTCAAGGACGCCCAGGTGAGGCTTTTCGACTATCGCTTCGACGTGAAGACCGGTTTCGAACCGCGCTTCACCGACGCCGACCTGCTCCGGGTGGCGCTCTGCCGCATCCACGAGGAGCGGGCCGAACACTTCGTGCTGATGCAGGAGAAGGTCTGGAACCCTGCGATGGCCGGCTCGCCCGGGATGGTGCGCGGGCTGTTCGGTGAGGCGCCGGGGAACGAGTTCCTGGTGCTGTCCATGTGGCGCTCCGCCGCCGAGCACGGCAAGTACCGCACCGAGCGCGTGGAGCGGCTCGCCCTGAGGGCCCAGACGGAGGCGGACGTTGCGGCGCTCACCGGGGACGTCGTGGACATGGAGTCGAGCTGGACGGTCTGAGCCCGCACGAGCCGGGTGCCCCGGATGCTGCGGGCAGGTGCTCGGAGGGGGTGCGACGCTGTGTGACGCCGTAGGGCTCGGGCGGGACTGTTCCGATTCGAGCAGGTGTGCGATCAGTGTGACCTGTGGTGCAGGAATCGTGTGACCTACGCCGTATGGGTGCGGCAGGAGTCCTCCGCCGACCCTCACCCGATCTAGGGTCTTGGCATGGCACGACCACGGCGCATCGTCCTTGTCCGGCACGGCGAGTCGACGGGCAATGTCGATGACTCCGTCTACGAGCGTGAGCCCGACCACGCCCTGGCGCTGACGGAGCGCGGCCGGCGGCAGGCGGAGGCAACGGGCGAGCAGCTGCGCGACCTCTTCGGCGACGAGTACGTCAGCGTGTACGTCTCCCCGTACCGTCGTACGCACGAGACCCTGCGCGCGTTCCACCTCGACCCCGGACGCATACGGGTGCGCGAGGAACCCCGGCTGCGCGAGCAGGACTGGGGCAACTGGCAGGACCGGGACGAGGTCCGCCTCCAGAAGGCCTATCGGGACGCGTACGGCCACTTCTTCTACCGCTTCGCCCAGGGCGAGTCCGGCGCCGACGTCTACGACCGGGTCGGCGGCTTCCTGGAGAGCCTGTTCCGCAGCTTCGAGGACCCCGACCACCCGCCGAACGTCCTCATCGTCACCCACGGCCTGGCCATGCGGCTCTTCTGCATGCGGTGGTTCCACTGGACGGTGTCGGAGTTCGAGTCGCTGTCGAACCCCGGGAACGGCGAGGTGCGGATGCTCGTTCTGGGGGACGACGGCAAGTACACCCTCGACCGGCCGTTCGATCGTTGGCGAGATCCCGAGCCCTACGGGATCACCGGATAGAGTGGCAGGGCGATGACCGCTGATTCCTCCCCCGATGTGCGTCTGGACCGCGCCCTGGCCTGCCTGCGCGGACTGTCCGTCGGGGATGCCCTCGGCTCCCAGTACTTCGTGCCGGTGAACTACCCGCTGCTCAGGCGCCGCGAGGTGCCGTCCGGGCCCTGGCAGTGGACGGACGACACGGAGATGGCCGGCTCTGTCGTCGCCGTCCTGGCCGCCCACCACCGCATCGAGCAGGACGCCCTGGCCCGCTCCTTCGCCGAGCACCACGACTTCGACCGGGGCTACGGCCCCGCGGTCAACCGCCTGCTGCGCCTCGTCCGGGAGGGCGGCGACTGGCGGGAGCTCGCCGCGGCGCTCTTCAAGGGGCAGGGCTCCTGGGGCAACGGCGCGGCGATGCGGATCGCCCCGCTGGGCGCCTGGTACGCCGACGATCCGGAGCAGGCGACCCACCAGGCGGAGATCTCCGCCTACACCACCCACCAGCACCGCGAGGGCGTCGTCGGGGCCATGGCCGTCGCCGCAGCCGCCGCGTTCGCCGCCGCTCCGGACGGGCCACCCAGCGCCGAAGCCCTCCTCGACGGTGTCATCGGCCTGGTGCCCAAGAGCGCCGTGGGCGCGGGGCTTCGCCGGGCCCGGGACATGCTCGACTACGGCGACCCGGGCACGGTCGCGGCCGTCCTGGGCTGCGGGCGGCGTACGACCGCCCATGACACGGTGCCCTTCGCCCTCTGGTCGGCCGCGAGAAGTCTCGGCGACTACGAGCAGGCGTTCTGGACGACCGCGCAGGTGGGCGGGGATGTCGACACCACGTGCGCCATCGTCGGCGGCGTGATCGCCGCGGGAAAGGCGGGGACACCGCCTGCCGAGTGGGTGGATCGGACGGAGCCGCTTCCGGACTGGGTGCCCACTTCGGTCTGACGAGCAGGGCTCTCCACCCTTCCGGAAACTCTCCGTGCGTGTCGGGAACTCTCCGTGACCATTCGCCCGTTGTCCTGATACCCGCTGTGGGAGCCGCCGGGGCGTGTACGGGTCGGGAGTGTGAAGGGGGTGACGGGTGGTCACGAGGGTCTGCTCGCCGTTCCGTGCTTCGCTCGGTGATTCACGAGTGCGACACGCAGGTCTTCGGCAGGAGGATCGGCGCAGGCCGAACGCTTCCACGACGTGATCTTCGAGGGCGTCGTGGAGTCGGCCGTGTTGATGTTGAGGGAGGTCGTCGAGTGGGGGATCGAGCGCGACGAAGTGCGCCCCGAGGCTGTGAACGGCTACGTTTCAGACGTCATGCCGGGGCTGGTGGTGTACCGCTCGAAGGTGTGCGGCTGTGAATGGCGGCATGGGGAAGTCGAGGAAGGGGTCCACCCTTGATGGATCAGCCGCCGCGGTCGGACAGTTCCTGAGGCTGTGGCCCAGGAGCCTTGCACGGCGGCCGGACGGCGCCCGACGCTCCGGTCGGCCGATGTCTGACCGGGTTGTTCGCGGGGCGCGGCGGACCGGGGTGTCGCGGGTGGTTCCGGGCGGCGTAATCTAGGGGCGCCATGCCGTACGAACCGCCTACTCACACCGTCGAGCGCTCCCTTCGAGCCACGACCGGAGCGAAGATCGTTGCAGGTGTCGACGAGGTGGGGCGCGGCGCGTGGGCCGGTCCCGTCACCGTCTGCGCGGCGATCACCGGACTGCGCCGTCCCCCCGAGGGGCTCACGGACTCGAAGCTGCTCACCATCAAGCGGCGTACCGTCCTCGCCGAGGAACTGCGGACCTGGGTGACGTCGTATGCGCTGGGGCATGCCTCCCCGGAGGAGATAGACGCCCTGGGGATGACGGCCGCGCTGCGGCTCGCGGCGGGACGTGCTCTGGATGCACTGCCGGTCCGTCCCGACGCGGTCATCCTCGACGGCAAGCACGACTACCTCGGTGCGCCCTGGCGGGTCCGTACGGTGATCAAGGGCGACCAGTCCTGCGTGGCGGTCGCGGCTGCCTCGGTGATCGCCAAGGTCCAGCGCGACAAAATGATGGCCGAACTGGGTATCGACCATGCAGACTTCGGTTTTGCGGACAACGCCGGGTATCCATCACCCGTGCACAAGGCCGCACTGGCGGAGCGGGGCCCCACCCCCTACCACCGGTTGTCGTGGGCGTATCTTGATGCGCTGCCCCAGTGGCGGCACCTCAAGAAGGTCCGCAACTGGGCGGACGGAAGTGTTCCGGAGATCGAGGGTCAGCTCGGCTTCGATTTCTGACGGTTTCGTCCGCACGCATGCGCCACCCGCCGACGCGGGCCGTACCAACGTTTGATAAATATCAACTCATGCCTCTCATTCCCGAGGAGCCTCAGATTCACGAGAGTGCCCAGGGTCCCCGCGCCACGCCGGCCAGCGGCCGCACCGCGCCGACCCCCCGTCCCGTACCCGGCCCCCGTCCCGCGGCTCCGTCGCGTCCCGGTCGTCCCGGCCCGCTCAGGCCGGCGCCGCCGATGCAACGCACGCCGCGCGACGTGGCCGCCAAGCCCGCTCCGTCGGGTCCCGCCGCCGGTGCCGCCGCTCCGGTCACCCCGCAGATCCAGCTGATCCCGGCTTCCGTGGAAGGGGCGCTCGACGCCGCCGAGGAAGCCGTGGACCTGCTGCTGGACTCCGGTCGTGCCCCCGGCGACGTGCTGGTGATCACGACCGGGGAGCAGCACCCGTGGGCCGCCCACGAGCTGTCCTTCGGTGAAACCTCCTACTGGGCCCAGCACGACGCCGGTGACGACGTCTTCTACACGGACGTCACCATCGCGGCCCGTGCCGCCTCGCGTCCGGTGGTCGTGGTCGCCGTCAACGGCGGTCCGGAGGACGCAGCCGCGCGTGCCCTGTCCGCGGCCCACTCCCGGGCCGGCGCCCTGCTGATCGTCTGCGGCGACCCGCAGCGGATCAACTCGGTGCTGGGCGCGGGCGTTTGAGCCGATGCCGCAGCGCCCGGTAGGGCGCTGAGGGTGACGTCAGGCGCTGCTGTGGCGGCGCCGCACGGCGGGCGGTTCACCCTGCCCGAAGGCTGCTGGACCGTGCTCACGTGAGGCCGGGCGGTCGGGGGAGCGCTTCCGTTGTTGCGGCAGACAGCCCTGCGGGCGGTTCGGCCAGGGCAGGGTTCGGGTGCTGGTTCGGGCTGCCTGCCCAGCCGTCGTCTTGTGCCGTGCGAGGGGGCGCCGGCCGGCCGGCGCGACAGCCCTGGTCGGTGCGGAACGGTCCGCCCGGGGCTCAGCGTGCCGCGGCTGCGCGGCGCAGTACCTCGGAGGCGCCGCCGGTGCGCGGTATGGGTGGCGGTGCCTCCGACGTGGCGAACGGCTCCGGTGCCGAAGCCGAGTGGGGGCGGCGTCCGCCGCGGCCCTCGCCCAGGACCTGCCAGCCGTCACGGGTCAGCGTGATGTACGCCCCGCAGCGCAACCCGTGCAGGGTGCACGCGTCGCGCAGCCCCCACATCCACGCGCCGTCCTCCTCCGTCCAACGAGCGTCGCCCTCACGGCAGTAGAGCAGCACCGCGGTGCGCACCGGCGTGCGGCGGCGCAAGTCGTGCGGAATGACCCGGCGCAACTGCGCGAGGAGCGCGTTGCGGAACATCCAGCCGTCGGCCGGGGCCGGACGGCGCACGAACGAGGCGCTCGCACGCAGCCGCTCGTCCGGGTCGAGCACGGCGACGACAGCGGTTGCCGGCTGCGGGTGGTGACGGGCGTGCAGTCCGCTGACGATCTCACGAGGGTTGCGCAGGAGTGGGATCCCGGCGGCGGCCCATTCCGCGGGTTCGAGCAAGCGGTTGGCGGAAGCGGCGGACGTCGACGCCGCTTCCGAGGCCGGAGCGAATCCGAAGGTCACGGTCCTCCCTTCGGCTACGCGCCCACACTGCGGGCGGGGTCGGATTCCTGGGAGCGCGCACCGCAGCGAAGCCCTACCGGAGCGGCCGGCGAGCCGTGCGGGAGCAGACCTCAATTCTTCCTGTCGAACTTGAATGCGGCAACGAGCAATTGAGGCAGCCGACCGTTATCAGATGATGCGCGGCTAATATCCCCACCGTATGTGTCGACGGACCACCCATGGGGCGTTCGAGCACGACACGTTCGTACGTCATGTGGGTGTGCGGCGTCCAGAGGTGTGCGCCGGGGCAGCCGCCCCGGCCCGGGGCCGCCGTCAGCTCTGCACCGCCAGCACCAGCGGCAACACCCCCTGCGCGCCGGAGCGTCGGAGCATGCGCGCCGCGACCGCGAGGGTCCAGCCGGTGTCCGTGTAGTCGTCCACGAGGAGGACCGGGCCCTGGGCCTCGGCGACGGCGGCGGCGAGGGCGGGCGGCACGGCCAGGGCCCCGTCCAGCGCCTTCAGCCGCTGGGCGCTGTTGCTCCGGGAGCCGGAGTGCGCGTCGCCGGTGTACTCGACGGTGCCCAGCAGCGGCAGCCGCCCGATCTCGGTGATGCGCGCCCCGAGGGAGCCGATCAGCTGCGGTCGCGTGCGTGAGGCGATGGTGACGACACCAGCGGGGCGAGGCCCGGCCTCCGGTGCACCCGGGGCCCAGCCGCCGGGGCCCCGGGCCCAGTCGGCCAGTACGTCCACCACGGCCTTCGCCACGTCGTCGGGCACGGGCCCGTCGGGAGCCTGGGGCGCGAGCATCGGCCGCAGCCGGTTCCCCCACCCGATGTCCGACAGCCGTCCCAGCGCGCGTCCCGACGCGGCCTGTTCGCCGGCAGGGATGCGGCCCTTGAGGTCCACTCCGATCGCCGGCAGCCCGGTGGGCCACATGCGTCGGGGTTCCACTTCGACACCTGCCCGGCCGAGGTCGAGACGCGCGGCGCCGAGCGCCTCCTCGGACATGTCGGCGGTGAAGCGCGGACCGGCGCAGTTGTCGCAGCGACCGCACGGTCTGGCGGCCTCGTCGTCCAACTGGCGCTGCAGGAACTCCATACGGCAGTCGGCCGTCGACGCGTACGCGCGCATGGCCTGCTGCTCGGCGTCGCGCTGACGTGCCACCCACGCGTACCGCTCGGCGTCATACGTCCACGGCTGCCCGGTCGCGATCCAGCCGCCCTTGACGCGTTTGACCGCCCCGTCCACGTCAAGGACCTTGAGCATGGTCTCCAGGCGGGAGCGGCGCAGCTCCACCAGGGGTTCCAGGGCGGGCAGGGACAGGGGCTTCTCCGCTTGCGCGAGGATGTCGAGCGTGCGGCGCACCAGGTCCTCCGAGGGGAAGGCGAGCGACGCGAAGTACTTCCAGATCGCCTCGTCCTCCTTGCCCGGGAGCAGGAGCACCTCGGCATGCTTCACACCTCGTCCCGCGCGGCCCACCTGCTGGTAGTAGGCGATGGGGGAGGAGGGCGAACCCAGGTGCACCACGAAGCCCAGGTCGGGCTTGTCGAAGCCCATGCCGAGCGCTGACGTGGCGACCAGCGCCTTCACCTTGTTGCCGAGCAGATCCTCCTCGGCCTGCTGACGGTCGGCGTTCTCCGTCTTGCCCGTGTACGACGCGACCGTGTGCCCCCGTTGTCGCAGGAAGGCGGTGACCTCTTCGGCGGCGGCCACGGTGAGCGTGTAGATGATTCCGGACCCCGGCAGTTCGTCGAGGTGCTCGGCCAGCCAGGCCATACGGTGCGCGGCATCCGGCAGCCGCAGGACACTCAGACTCAGGCTGTCCCGGTCCAGCGGGCCCCGGAGCACGAGGGCGTCCGAGCTGCCGCCGGTGCCGAGTTGTTCCGCGACGTCGGCCGTCACGCGCGCGTTGGCCGTGGCGGTGGTCGCGAGCACCGGAACACCGGGTGGGAGATCGGCGAGCATGGTGCGCAGCCGGCGGTAGTCCGGCCGGAAGTCGTGACCCCAGTCGGAGATGCAGTGCGCCTCGTCCACCACCAGGAGCCCGGTGGCTGCCGCGAGCCGGGGGAGGACCTGGTCCCGGAAGTCCGGGTTGTTGAGCCGCTCGGGACTCACCAGCAGGACGTCCACCTCGCCCGCTGCGATCTCGTCCTGAACGGCTTCCCACTCCTCTGTGTTGGAGGAGTTGATCGTCCGGGCGTGGATGCCGGCCCGAGCCGCCGCCTCGACCTGGTTCCGCATGAGGGCGAGCAGCGGGGACACGATCACGGTCGGGCCACTGCCCCGGGCCCGCAGGAGCGAGGTCGCCACGAAGTAGACCGCGGACTTGCCCCAGCCCGTGCGCTGGACGACCAGGGCACGGCGTCGGTCGGCGACCAGCGCCTCGATCGCCCGCCACTGGTCCTCGCGCAGCCGGGCCTCTCCCGAGACGTCCCCGACGAGACGGGCCAGGACCGTGTCGGCCGCCGCCCGGAGTTCCGCGTTGCTCGTGTGCTCCATGCGTTCCATACAACAGGACTGCACTGACATCCGGGGCGGCGCACCGAGAGCTGTGGACGCGCCGGCCTGGGCTGACGTGTCCCTGATCGAACTTATCCACAGGGTCAAGCGGATCTTTGCGTTCCGCGAGATCGTCTTCGCATGACGAACCACAGCGAAACGACCGGATCCCCCGAGAACGGCGACATCACCGGGCCCGAAGCGCAGAGCGGGCCGAAGAACGGTGAACAGGAGAAGGCGAGCGACGTGTCCCGGCTGCACGCCTCCAACCGCGTGTACGACAGTCACGGCGGCGAGCACCAGGTCACCCTGCGCACTCCGGCCGAACTTGCCGACGCTCTGCCGTACCTGCTCGGATACCGCCCCGAGGACAGCATCGTCCTGGTCGCTCTGCACGACAGCGACGGACGCGGGCGGTTCGGAGGCCGGGCCCGTCTCGGTATCCCCGCGAACGCTGACGACTGGCCGTCCGCGGCCCGGCAACTGTCCCACGGCCTGGTGACGGGCAGCGAGCGCCGAGGTGCACGGCCCGAGTCGATGGTCGCCTTCCTGTGTCAGGAACCGGAGCAGGGCCAGACCGGCCGCCAGGTCATGGAGCGGCTGAGGCCACTGGCCCAGAGGCTGCGCGTCGAGTGCGGTTCCCTCGACGTGGTGGTGGTCGAGGCGCTGTGCATCTCGGAAGGCCGGTACTGGTCGTACTGCTGTGACAACGCGACGTGCTGCTCCCCCGAGGGAGCCGCCATGGGCCTGCCCGGCACCTCCGTGCTGGCCGCGGCGGCCACCTACGCCGGCATCCAGGTCCGCGGCACACTGCGGGAGCTCCGGGCCCGGCTGCTGCCGTGGGAAAGCGCCGCGGCCCTGGAACAGGAGGCCGCCCTGGACACCGCCAGCATGGCGCTGGTGCCGAAGATCCTCGACGACGCGGGCCGTGCCGCCGTGGCCGACGAGACGCTGGAACTGGCCGCCAGGATCCTGGACCGCTTCGCCCAGGCGTCGCCCGTGACCGGCACGCTCCTGGCGGATCTCCGCGACGACGAACTGCTCGGGACCGACGAGGCCGCCCGGCTGATCCTCGGTCTCCAGGACCGAGCGACCCGTGACCGCGCGGCCGAGTGGATGGAGGGCGACGAAGCCGGACACGCCCTTCGCCTCTGGCGGACCCTGGCTCGGCGCTGCGTCGGGCCCTACGGAGAGCATGCCGCCGCGCCGCTCACCCTCGTCGGCTGGGTCGCCTGGTCCACGGGCGACGAGCTGGAGGCCCGCGAAGCCCTCGCCATGGCCCTGGGCGCCGATCCCGACTACCTCTTCGCCCGACTTCTGCACCAGGCCTGCAACGAAGGTCTCGACCCGGAGTCCATCCGCAACTGCCTGCGAGCGGAGCGGAAAGGCCGTGGATCCGCGGTGGCCGATCTGCTGGCAACACGCGCGGACGGTGACGAGTCCGACGAACGCGCGACGACCGTGGTGCGCGAAGCCGAGCCACACGACAAGCCGTCGCCGGCAGCGATGCCGTCAGGCCGTCGCCGCCGCTCTCTCCCCGCCGCTGCCACCGGCTCAGCCTCGGACCGCACCGGCGCGGACGACCGTGACATGGGAGTCCGGGCTCCCCGGCGGCGTCCATCCGCCGGCACCACACACCCTGCTGGGACGACCAGCGGAACCGGTCCTCGCCCCGGTCGTGCGAGCAGGGCGAGGACCGTGCGAGCGGGAGGCGTGCGGGCAGGGAACACGCGTGCACATACGCCCAGGAAGGCAGCCCTGCCCGTCCGGGACACGGGCCAGGAAGGCCCCCAGCCCGGCCACGGCAAGGACGGCGGGGAGTGAGCCCTCGCCGGGCGCCTTCGAGGTTCTCGGGGCGGGGTCCAAGGCGTGACCCGGAGGACGGTCCCGCCGTTCACCTGAGTGGCGGAACGGCCGGACGGGCCATGTCGCCGCACCGCCCCTGCCCCGTCGGATCCCTCCGGCACCGGCGCCGAACCCGATCGAGGCGCACCGAGCGCAGAGGAAGCCACCCCATGCACCAGCCGACTCCGCCCTCCGCCGCCGACGACCGCCGCCCCCAGGACGGCCAGCCACCACCTGTCGGATCGAGTCTCGGCCCACCGGGGACCGGGGCACGGGGGGCGGGGGACCAGGTCGTCCCTCCACGGCCGGCGGCACGTCTGGACGGATACGGTCCGCGCTTCCCCGGCGGCACGTCACACCTTTCTGCGCCCACCGGACCCGAAGCGCACCCGCCCACGCCGCCCGGCCCGAGCCGACCGTCGCGCCGCGGGGCGGGTCAGTACCGGCGCCCTGGTGGGGGGACAGGACATGGCTCACTCACGCCGCCCTTCACCCAAGGACGAAGTCCCTCGTCCGGGGAGCGCTCGTCTGCTTCCCCGCCCGGGGGAGCCACGATCCCCGGACTGCGCTGGTCCGCCGACCTGCCCCCCGCACACACCACGATGATCTGTGTCGCCCTTCCCGGCCTCGCGATCTCGACCGAGGCGGGGCAGCTGACCGGCCGCGGACTGGAGGGGTTCTACCGGGCCGGCCGGCGCGTGCTCTCCCGGTGCGAGATCCGCGTCGCCGGGCGAGAACCCCTCGCGGTGCAGGCCCGGATGGCCTCGGCCGACCGCGCCAGATTCGTGGGGACTCTCCGCACGTCACCCCAGGCGGGCCCGGACCCGGACGTGATCGTGGAACGCAACCGTTTCGCGGACGGCACGGAGCGGATCACCCTGCACAGTGCGGCTTCCCGCACCCTGCGGCTGCCGGTCGAGATCGTCCTGGGCACGGACCTCTCCGATCTCGGGGCGATCGCCTCCGGGAGCCCAGGGCCCGAGCTCCCCGCCAGTGTCCACGGCTCCGGCCTGCGCTGGTCCTGCGCCACCGGCAACGCGTCCGTCACGGCCGAACCGCCTCCCGCGGACGCCCTCGCCTCGACCGGGCTGCTGCGGTGGGAGCTCGACCTCCCACCTGGAGGCAGCAGAACCGTCGAACTGCGGGTGCGGCCGGACGGCGCAGGACCCCTCCGAGCCGTGGGACGAGTGGCGACCAGCCCGCTGGCCGCCGCGTACGCGGAGGGCGACGACCTGAGAGTCCCCGCCCTGCTGCGGACGAGCATCGAGGACCTCCAAGCCCTCCTCCTGCGTGACTCGGCGAATCCCGCCGACACCCACCTCGCAGCCGGGGCGCCCTGGCGCTGCGGTCTGGCCCCCGCCGACGCGCTCGTCGCCGCCCGGATGGCACTGCCGCTCGGCACCGGCCTCGCCGCAGGCACGCTGAGGATCCTCGCCCGGACCCAACTCCCCGGCCCCGGAGCACAGTCCGGAATGATCCCAGGCCCCCGACGGGACGCCGGACCACACCTTCCGCCGCAGTGCACCGGAACGGAGGCCACCCTGCTGTTCCCCGCCCTGCTCGCCGAGGCCCGCCGCTGGGGCCTGCCCGACCAGGAGACGGAAGAGCTGCTGCCCGCCGCCGAGCGCTGCCTGTCCTGGCTGCGGACCACCGTGAGTGACGGCCCCTACCTGCGCGATGTGAACGAGCGCGGCTCTGTCCGCTGCGAGACACAGGCCCACGCCCACCGTGCCGCGCTGCTCGGCGCGGACCTCCTCGACGCCTGCGGCCGGGAAGGGGGAGCGGCGCTCCGGCAGTGGGCACAGACTCTGCGGACCGCGTTCCGAGAAGACTTCTGGGTCGAGGATCGCGGGGGCGGCCGACCCGCGGCAGCCCGCAGACCGGACGGCAGCCCGGTGCCCCACCTGGGCGCGGCTGCTGTGCACCTCCTCGACACGGGGCTGCTGGGCGGGGGCGAGCCGGCACCAGGTCTGCTCGACAAGGTCCGGACGGAGCACCTCGCCCGGCTGCTCGGCAGCCCGCTCATGGACTCGGGGTGGGGCTTGCGCGGACTGGGCGCGAAGGAACCGGGATTCAATCCGTTCGGCCACCGCGCGGGAGCCGTACGGATCCAGGAGACGGCACTCGCCGTAGCGGGACTGGCAGCCGCCGGCTACGAGAAGGAAGCGAGCTCACTCCTGCGCGGCGTACTCATGGCTGCGGAGGCGTTCTCCTACCGGCTGCCCGAGATGTACGCGGGGGAGCAGCGCACGGAAGGCGGTGCTCCGCTCCCGCACCCGGCAGCCTGCCGCCCGGCAGCCACAGCGGCGGCTGCCGGAGTCCTGCTGCTGACCACCCTCGTCGGCATCCGCCCCGACGCCCCGGCCGGGACGGTCACCCTGCGTCCCGTGCGCAGTGCTCCCCTCGGGGAGATCGGCCTCACGGGACTGCGCGTGGCGGGCGCCCCGTTCTCCGTACGGGTCAGCCGACTGGGACTCGCCATGGTCGAGGAGGCGGCCGACGAGCTGCAACTGGGGGTGTGACGTGCGACGACGCGCCATTTCCAGGACCGGAGGGCAGGCGGTGCGGTCCCTGCCGGACCGAAGTGGATCAGTAAGCGACGGGACTGGCGAAGGGAGTGTTTATCGTCAGGCAGACGACTATGATCGCCGCATGCCCTACGACCCGTCAGCGTTTCCTCCCTTCGCCGTCACTGTGGACCTGGTCGTGCTGACCGTGCGCCGCCATGCCCTGTGCGCGCTGGCGGTACGCAGGGGCGAACCGCCGTTCCAGGGGCGTTGGGCGCTGCCCGGCGGTTTCGTACGGGCCGACGAGGACCTGGCACAGGCGGCGGAGCGTGAGCTGGCCGAGGAGACCGGGCTGGGTGTCCACGACCCGTCCGTCCCGGCGCAGGACAACGGCGCACATCTGGAGCAGCTCGCCACCTACGGAGATCCCAAGCGGGACCCCAGAATGCGGGTCGTCAGTGTCGCGCACCTGGCTCTCGCCCCAGACCTGCCCGCGCCTAGAGCGGGCGGGGACGCCAGCAACGCGCGGTGGGCCCCGGTCGAGGAACTGTTGCAGCAGGGCGGCTACGGGCGTGACACCGAGCCGGTCGCACCCCTCGCCTTCGACCATGCGCAGATCCTCGCGGACGGAGTGGAGCGAGCCCGCTCCAAGATCGAATACTCGTCGCTGGCCACCGCCTTCTGCCCGCCCGAATTCACCGTCGGGGAACTGCGCCGTGTCTACGAGGCGGTGTGGGGCGTGGCGCTCGACCCGCGCAATTTCCACCGCAAGGTCACGGGTACCCCTGGATTCCTCGTTCCCACCGGTGGGACGACCACCCGCCAGGGCGGACGCCCGGCCCAGCTGTTCCGTGCCGGCGGCGCGACGCTGCTCAACCCCCCGATGCTGCGCCCCGAGGTGTGAGCGGCGGGCCGGGCGCGTGCGGCGCCGGTCCCGGAACTCGACCCGCCCGCAGCCCGGTCACGATGAGGGCCACATCCGAGGCAGGCTCGCTATGCCCGGAAAACCGGACATAGCGCGCTATCTTGCTACGGGTGATCCAGGCCTTCGGACTGACCAGCAACCCCCGCAAGGAGCTTCCGCCCGCAGCCGACGACGTCTCCTTCGAGGCGCGCGCGGGCCACACCACCGCGCTGCTCGGGGCGCCGGGCGCCGGCAAGACGACGGTTCTCCGACTCATGCTCGAACTGCAACCAGGTCGTGGCATCACCCACTTCCGGGGCCGCCCCCTGCGCCGCATCGCCCATCCCTCGCGCGAGGTAGGCGTGCTGCTGGGGGACGTGCCGGGGCACCCCGCCCGCACGGTCCGCGGTCATCTGCGCATGTTGTGCGCTGCCGCCGGGGTCCCGGTCCGGCGTGCCGATGAAGTCCTTGAGGCGGTCGGGCTCGTGAGCTTGCGCGACGAACGCCTCGGCACCCTCTCCCGCGGCATGGACCGCCGCCTGGGTCTGGCCTGCGTCCTCCTCGCCGACCCGCACACCCTCGTCCTCGACGATCCGGCCGGTGGACTGTCCACTCGCGAGAGCACCTGGCTGCACGACATGCTGCGCGCCCACGCCGCCCAGGGCGGCACGGTGCTCTTCACCACGGCCGACCCCAAGGAGGCCGCGCGCACCGCCGATCACGTCGTCACCCTCGAACAGGGCAGGCTCGTAGCGGACCAGGGCGTCGCGGAGTTCTCGCGCACCCGCCTCCGTCCCCGGGTCGCCGTACGCAGCCCTCATGCAGCCCGTCTGGCAGCTCTTCTGGCCAAGCAGGCCCGCACCTCGCAGCGTTCGGTCGAGGTCGTCCGAGAGGGCGGCAACCGTCTCTCGGTGTACGGCGGTACGTGTGCGGACGTCGGCGAGATCGCCTTCCGTCACGGCATCGTGGTTCATCAACTCGCCGATGAGGTAGGCGACATGGGGCCCGGCGCAGGCTCTGCTCGGACCAGTGGGCCGCGTGACCGGGTCCTTGCCGCGGGGCACGTCACCGGAACGCACCGGGCGGACTGTGCGCCGCTGCCCTCGGAAGCAGCGTCGTCTCTCGACCCGTCGAGACCGTTCGTGACCGATCCCACGACTTCCACAACCGGATCGCGGTCCCCGCTTGGGCAGGGACCGTTGTCAGACGCACCAGGGCAGGGCGCGACAGGACAAGGCGCACCTGAGCACGGCGCATCAGAGCAAGGCGCCCGAGAGTCGCGATCCGGCACGGTCACGCCCAAACCGGGCGCGGACGAGCCGTCGCCCTCCCCCGTGCACCCGCACCCTGCCTCCGAGCCACCGGAACTCCTGGGGGCACACTCGACCACGAAGTCCAGCGACGGACCCCTGGCGAAGACCGCGTCCTTCGCGCCCCGAACACTGCTCCCTGCCGGCAGCCGCCCCGCCCGCACGCTCGACGCGCTGCCCCCTCTGCCGCCGCCCATCTCCGTCCGCACTGCCCCGAGCCCCCTGCGTCCCCTGCGCTACGAGATCCGCCGTGCCGTCGGGATCGGTACAGGGTTCCTGACGGGGGCGGTCGTGCTCGCCGTGTCCGCGGTGACCGCCGTCGTGCTCGCACGCATCGGCCACACGCCTCAGCCGCGGCTGCTGGCCGCATGGCCGCGGGAGCTGCCCCTGCCGCCCGCGGCGCTCGGCGCGGGACTGCTGGGAGCGCTGTCCTTCGGTGATGAGTTCCGCCACCCCGCCCTGGCGGCGGACCGCGGCACCGTGCCACGCCGGCTGGGGCTGCTGGCCGCCAAACTGCTCGTCTCCTCGGTCACTGCGCTGGTGCTGGCCGTGCTGACCGTCGGCTGCGACGCCGAAGTGCTCTATCTCGTCTACGGACGGGAGCTCGCCCGGGTTCCCGCCGACTGGTTCCCCATGAGTGCAAGTTGGATCGGGCTCGTGGTCGGCTGCGCCTGGGCCGGTGTGCTCGCCGCCGGAGTCTTCCGGTCCACCACTGCCGGACTCGCCGCCGTCGCGGCCGTCCCCCTCCTCGTCGTACCTGTCGTGCACCAGCTCGTGAACGGACCGTCCGTGCGAACCGCGGCCGGACTGCCCATGCGGCTGCGGGAGGCTCTCCTGCCGCGATGGCCCTTCGGGGGAGAGCGCTATCTGGAAGCCGCCCTCAAGGTGATCTCCCAACCCGTGGGCGGGGCACTGACGTTGTCGCTGACAGCGCTGCTCTGCGCGTATCTGCTGACCGGACTGCGCAGCCGCTTCCGGTGACGACTGTCCGTAACCCTTGGTCCGGCCATGCCCACAACTCCCCGCAGAACGCCCATTTCTTTCCGATAAGGCGTCAATTGCGACGGGGTGAGCGATCACCCTTTCGTGTGCTTTTCACCAAAGACCTCAAGGGAGTTGGAGACGAGGCCGACAAAGGATGCGTGAGTACCCTTGCGCACACCATGATGACCGCCGCCCGCTCCGCTGACTCCGGCCTCGCGAGCCCGGGCGAACTCGACCGCTACCCGTACGCCGAGGCGCCCGCCGTCGACCGCGTCGGGGTCCCTGCCTGGGACGGCGGGGACCCCGAGCTGGGCCGGGTGGGCCGACGCGCCGCGGGCAGCCGCGGACGCGGGCTGCACGGCCAACTCGTTCAGCAACTCGGTCAGATGATCGTCTCCGGCGACCTGGGTGCCGACCGCCCGCTGGTACCCGAGGAGATCGGCCAGCGCTTCGAGGTCTCCCGCACCGTCGTCCGTGAGTCGCTCCGCGTCCTGGAGGCCAAGGGCCTGGTGAGCGCCCGCCCGAACGTCGGCACGCGCGTGCGCCCCGTCAGCGACTGGAACCTCCTCGACCCGGACATCATCGAGTGGCGGGCCTTCGGGCCCCAGCGCGACGACCAGCGCCGTGAGCTGAGCGAGCTGCGGTGGACGATCGAGCCGCTCGCCGCCCGCCTCGCGGCCGGTCACGGGCGCGAGGACGTCCAGCAGCGCCTTGCGGACATGGTCGAGATCATGGGGCATGCGATGGCCCAGGGTGATGCGCTCACCTTCTCCCGCGCCGACTCGGAGTTCCACTCGCTCCTCATCCAGGTCGCGGGCAACCGCATGCTGGAGCACCTCTCCGGGATCGTGTCCGCGGCCCTTCAGGTCTCGGGCGGGCCGGTCACGGGCTGTGACCGGCCGAACGAGGCGTCCCTGGCACACCACGGCCGTATCTGCGACGCCCTCGCCACCGGCGACGGCGCGGCGGCCGAGGCGGCCATGCGCCAGCTCCTCACGGTCCATCCCGAGGTGGAACGGGTCGTGCCCGCCCCGCGCGAGCACTGACCGAGTTCCGCGGGCGGCGCGGCCGGGTGTGCCACCCCCCTCCTGTGGCAGTGCCTGATCGGTGATCCGCCTCCCGTCGGACCTCGTGGGATCCCAGTGATCCTGCGGGGTCCGACGGCGCGAAGGGGGCGAGGCGTGGCGGGGCGGCCGAGTCGGTACCGCATGTGACCCCTTCTGTCAGCATCTGACCGTTTTCGTTCGCTTACGGGGTGTGACTCGGGCCACGCGGATTGGGCGTAACGCTCGCGGGAAGAACGCGATGACCTAAGAGGTGACAGCCGCGGAGGGAATACGGACGCCGTTCACGGCGCTGTGCATCTTCCCGGCCCCCGCCCGCGCCGTCGGCCCATCCCCAAGCCGGCGGTCGGCTCCTGTCCACTGTGGACGGGGCCGGAAGCCGTTTTCCAACGTTCCGAGAGGTTGTTCGTGTCGGCCAGCACATCCCGTACGCTCCCGCCGGAGATCGCCGAGTCCGTCTCTGTCATGGCGCTCATTGAGCGGGGAAAGGCTGAGGGGCAGATCGCCGGCGATGACGTGCGTCGGGCCTTCGAAGCTGACCAGATTCCGGCCACTCAGTGGAAGAACGTACTGCGCAGCCTCAACCAGATCCTCGAGGAAGAGGGTGTGACGCTGATGGTCAGTGCCGCAGAGCCCAAGCGCACCCGAAAGAGCGTCGCAGCGAAGAGTCCCGCCAAGCGCACCGCCACCAAGACGGTCGCGGCCAAGGCGGTGACCACCCGGAAGGCCACCGCCACCGCCACGCCGGCGGCGCCCGCCGCCGAGCCCGCCGTCGAGGAGGAGGCGCCCGCCAAGAAGGCGGCTGCCAAGAAGACGACCGCCAAGAAGGCGGCCGCGAAGAAGACCGTCGCCAAGAAGACGGCGGCCAAGAAGACCAGCGCCAAGAAGGACGACGCCGAGATCCTCGAGGAGGAGGTGCTCGAGGAGGCAGCGCCCGGCAAGGCCGGTGAGGAGCCCGAGGGCACCACCGAGAACGCGGGCTTCGTGCTCTCCGACGAGGACGAGGACGACGCGCCCGCCCAGCAGGTGGCGGCCGCCGGTGCCACCGCCGACCCGGTCAAGGACTACCTCAAGCAGATCGGCAAGGTCCCCCTGCTCAACGCCGAGCAGGAGGTCGAGCTCGCCAAGCGCATCGAGGCCGGGCTGTTCGCCGAGGACAAGCTGGCGAACGCGGACAAGCTGGCCCCGAAGCTCAAGCGCGAGCTGGAGATCATCGCCGAGGACGGCCGCCGCGCCAAGAACCACCTCCTGGAGGCCAACCTCCGTCTGGTGGTCTCCCTGGCCAAGCGCTACACCGGCCGCGGCATGCTCTTCCTGGACCTCATCCAGGAGGGCAACCTCGGTCTGATCCGCGCGGTCGAGAAGTTCGACTACACCAAGGGCTACAAGTTCTCCACGTACGCCACCTGGTGGATCCGTCAGGCGATCACCCGCGCCATGGCCGACCAGGCCCGCACCATCCGTATCCCGGTGCACATGGTCGAGGTCATCAACAAGCTCGCGCGTGTGCAGCGCCAGATGCTCCAGGACCTGGGCCGCGAGCCCACCCCGGAGGAGCTGGCCAAGGAGCTCGACATGACCCCCGAGAAGGTCATCGAGGTCCAGAAGTACGGCCGTGAGCCCATCTCGCTGCACACCCCGCTCGGCGAGGACGGCGACAGCGAGTTCGGTGACCTCATCGAGGACTCCGAGGCGGTCGTCCCGGCCGACGCGGTCAGCTTCACGCTCCTCCAGGAGCAGCTGCACTCCGTCCTGGACACCCTGTCCGAGCGTGAGGCGGGCGTCGTCTCGATGCGCTTCGGCCTCACCGACGGTCAGCCGAAGACCCTCGACGAGATCGGCAAGGTCTACGGCGTCACGCGTGAGCGGATCCGTCAGATCGAGTCCAAGACCATGTCGAAGCTGCGCCACCCGTCCCGTTCGCAGGTGCTGCGCGACTACCTCGACTGAGCGAGGCCGTAGGACACGGAAGGCCCGGTTCCCCCGAGGGGGGCCGGGCCTTCGTCGTGCCGCTTCGCCGGGGGTGCGGTGTCCCGCGGGCTGGATCACTCTGGGTGTCCCATCGACACCATGGAGTGAGGAATGTGTATGCGTCGTCGACTGGCTCGAGCTCTGGTCCTGCCGCTGGCCCTGGCGGCCGCGGTGCCCGCGCTGTCCATGGGCTTCAGCGCCCCTGTGGCCGCCGACAGCGTGGTCATAGGGGGCTTTCCCGTCGAGGCCTCCCAGAGTCCGTGGACGGTGGCCCTGTCCAGTCGTGACCGGTTCGGGGGTACGCGCGCGGGGCAGTTCTGCGGGGGTGCGGCGGTCGGCCGCACCACCGTGCTCACCGCGGCCCACTGTCTGGACGAGGACGTCCTGGGCGGGCCTCCCGAGGGCGTACGGGACCTCAAGGTCATAGCCGGGCGCACAGACCTGCTCTCGGGCCGTGAGGGCCAGGAGATCGCCGTGAGCCGTACATGGGTGAACCCGGCCTATGACGGTTTCACCAACGCCGGGGACTTCGCCGTGCTCACTCTGGCCGAACCGCTCCAGGGCGAGTCGGTCATCAGCATGGCGGCCGACGGTGACCCCGCGTACGCGGCCGGTGAGGCCGCGACGGTGTACGGATGGGGCGACACCTCGGGCACGGGCGAGTACCCGGACGGTCTGCGGGCGGCACGCGTGCGTGTGCTTTCCGATGCCCTGTGCGAGGAGGCGTATCCCGGCGGTGTGGACGGCACCTACGACGCCACGAGCATGCTGTGCGCCGGAGAGGCCGAGGGGGGCCGGGACGCCTGCCAGGGCGACAGCGGGGGGCCGCTGGTGGCCCAGGGGCGGCTGATCGGGCTCGTGTCCTGGGGGATCGGCTGTGGCCGCGCCGGCAACCCCGGTGTGTACATGCGGGTGTCCCACCTCATGCGGGCGCTCGGCTGGACACGAGCCTCGGACGGTGTGTGAGGCGTCCGGCGGAGTCCGGGCCGGTCCGGGGGACGAGGACGGGCGGCTGCCTCTGGTGATCAGAGGCAGCCGCCCGTTCACCGGCCTGTGCCGGGCTGGCTCGTCGTCGGACGCGAGGTGTCAGCGCTCTTCTTCGGAGGCGTTCGCGGGAACGGACGTGAGCCGCTCCGTCTCGTCCTGTATCTCAGCGGCGATCTTCTTGAGTTCCGGCTCGAACTTGCGCCCGTGGTGGGCGCAGAAGAGCAGTTCTCCACCGCTGAGCAGGACGACGCGCAGGTACGCCTGGGCGCCGCAGCGGTCGCAGCGATCAGCGGCCGTCAACTGGCTCGCAGGGGTCAGAACAGTAGTCACGTCGCCTCTTCTCTAGCTCGACGAGCTGTCGTACCAGGGTCAACATCCAACCAGCCCCAAAACGTTCCCGCTCGTGGCTTTTCCTCGAAAGAATCTTTGCGAGGCGGCTGTCTGCTGCCGGTTGGCGGCGAATGTGCCGTATTGCGTGTCTATGTGTCTTACGGGGCTTCGCGTTGTATCGGTGGTCGGTCCTCCCGGCTGGGTTGCCGGTTGTTCATGAGGACGTGCCCGGAGCCTAAATGGTTCATGCCTGGAAGGGAACGTGATGTGTACTTCACTCCATCGAGGGATCGAACACCCATGCGAGTGTGGACTAGGGTGAGTTTCCGACGAGGGTGGCGTTACAACGGCTCTACCAGGCCTCGGTACCCTCTCACCGGTGACCGAAGCCGCGCCCTTACCCACGAGGGCCCCATCTGAAATTCAGCGAGGAGCGAACCGCGTGACCGCCGAGACGTCCGTGCCGTCCACAGCTCTGCTGGCAGGAGCCGACCGGGACGGTTCCAACTACACCGCGCGGCACCTGCTCGTCCTCGAGGGGCTCGAGGCCGTGCGCAAGCGCCCGGGTATGTACATCGGGTCGACCGACAGCCGTGGCTTGATGCACTGCGTCTGGGAGATCATCGACAACTCCGTCGACGAGGCACTGGGTGGGTACTGCGACCACATCGAGGTGATCCTCCAGGACGACGGCTCCGTCGAGGTCCGGGACAACGGCCGGGGCATCCCGATCGACGTCGAGCCCAAGACCGGCCTCTCCGGTGTCGAGGTCGTCATGACCAAGCTGCACGCCGGCGGCAAGTTCGGCGGCGGCTCCTACGCCGCCTCCGGCGGTCTGCACGGCGTCGGCGCCTCCGTGGTGAACGCCCTGTCCGCCCGGCTGGACGTCGAGGTGGACCGCGGTGGGCACACCCACGCGATCAGCTTCCGGCGCGGTGTTCCCGGCGCCTTCGCCGGGAACGGCTCCGAGGCCAAGTTCGAGGCCAGGAGCGGCCTGCGCAAGGCGAAGAAGATCCCCAAGAACCGCACCGGCACGCGCGTGCGGTACTGGGCCGATCGCCAGATCTTCCTCAAGGACGCCAAGCTCAACCTGGAGACGCTGCACCAGCGCGCCCGCCAGACCGCCTTCCTGGTGCCCGGCCTGACCATCGTCGTGCGTGACGAGTACGGGCTCGGCGAGGGCGGCAGCAAGGGCGAGGAGTCCTTCCGCTTCGACGGCGGAATCAGCGAGTTCTGCGAGTACCTCGCCAGCGACAAGCCGGTCTGCGACGTCCTCCGCTTCTCCGGGCAGGGCACCTTCAAGGAGACCGTCCCCGTCCTGGACGACCACGGCCAGATGACGCCCACCGAGGTCACCCGCGAACTCGGCGTCGACGTCGCGCTGCGCTGGGGGACGGGCTACGACACGACACTCCGGTCCTTCGTCAACATCATCGCCACACCCAAGGGCGGCACCCACGTCGCCGGCTTCGAGCAGGCCGTGGCCAAGACGATGAACGAGGTGCTGCGCGCCAAGAAGCTCCTGCGCGTCGCCGAGGACGACATCGTCAAGGACGACGCCCTGGAGGGTCTGACCGCGGTCGTCACCGTGCGTCTCGCCGAGCCGCAGTTCGAAGGCCAGACCAAGGAGGTCCTCGGGACCTCGGCCGCCCGGCGCATCGTGAACAACGTGGTCACGAAGGAACTCAAGGCGTTCCTGACGTCCACCAAGCGGGATGCCGCCCAGCAGGCCCGGGTCGTGCTGGAGAAGGCCGTCGCCGCGGCGCGCACGCGTATCGCCGCCCGGCAGCACAAGGACGCGCAGCGCCGCAAGACGGCCCTGGAGTCCTCCTCGCTGCCTGCCAAGCTGGCCGACTGCCGCAGTGACGACGTCGACCGCAGCGAGCTGTTCATCGTTGAGGGAGACTCCGCGCTCGGCACGGCGAAGCTCGCCCGGAATTCCGAGTTCCAGGCGCTGCTGCCGATCCGCGGCAAGATCCTCAACGTGCAGAAGTCGTCCGTGACGGACATGCTGAAGAACGCCGAGTGCGGTGCGATCATCCAGGTCATAGGAGCCGGCTCGGGCCGCACCTTCGACATCGACACGGCCCGCTACGGCAAGATCATCATGATGACCGACGCCGATGTCGACGGCTCGCACATCCGCACCCTGCTGCTGACGCTGTTCCACCGCTACATGCGGCCCATGGTCGAGGCCGGCCGGGTCTTCGCGGCGGTGCCGCCGCTGCACCGCATCGAGATCGTCCAGCCGAAGAAGGGGCAGGACAAGTACGTCTACACGTACTCGGACCGCGAACTGCGTGACACGCTCATGGAGTTCCAGAGCAAGGGCATCCGCTACAAGGACTCGATCCAGCGCTACAAGGGCCTCGGTGAGATGGACGCCGACCAGCTGGCCGAGACGACGATGGACCCGCGCCACCGCACCCTGCGCCGGATCAACCTCTCCGATCTGGAGGCGGCCGAGCAGGTCTTCGACCTGCTCATGGGCAACGACGTGGCGCCGCGCAAGGAGTTCATCTCCAACTCGGCGGCGACGCTGGACCGGTCGCGGATCGACGCGTAGCCGGAGCGCCGGGCTGTTGCCGGGTGGGGCCGGGGGGCACGCCCCGGTCGGCAGCGGTCCGGCCTGTCTGAGACCTGGGTACCGCCCCGGCCGTCCCGAGACGGCGCCCTGCTCGTCCATGCCGGAATCCTGGCCCGGCGCGCGAAGTCCCTGCGCCCCGGTGCCTGGTTGAGCGGGGCGTACGGTGACGGCGCGGCGCGGCCCGTGGGGAGGGAGTGCGCGTGAAGGGGAACGCCTGGACCCGGTGGCCCTCCCGGAAGGCGCTCAGCCGCGAGGGACTCTCGACCCTCCGGGGCGTACTTGCCTGGTAGGTGCGGGGCCTGGTCCTGGGCGTGTTGTGGTGGGGTGCCTTCGCCGACGGCCACGGGCCCGGCCCAGGTACGGCTGGAAGACTCATCCGCGAGGGGCTCAGCAACCCGCCGATCGCCCGGAGGCTGTACGTCTCCACGGCGACCGTGAAGACCCACGTCGGCAAACTCTCACCAGGTCCGGGTCAAGGACCGCGCGCGGGCGGTGTGTTACGCCTACGGACAGGGACCGTGCGGCCCACCTGCGGGTCAGTCACCTGATGGGGTGAAGTGTGAAGGGAAGAAGAGTCGGGGATCTTCCCGTTCTGTCCATCCTTGGGCATGCAGCCAAGCAAGGGCCGTCCCGGTGGCGGCGGGGCCGGCCGAGAGAGCCGGGTCGAGCCTCTCGACGGTCGGGATCCGGTCCCGGCCGAGGAGGCCGGACAGCTCAGGTATGACGATCCCTGGTACGACGCCCTCGCCACCGGCTGGGGCGAGTCGTCCGACGACGGGGCCCAGACCCAGCCGGTGGTCCCGTCGGCGCGGACGGAGGGCGACACGGCGGCCCCGGCGACCGACGTGTACCTGGAAGTGCAGCGCAGTGCGGCCTTCCAGGAGGTGCGGCGGCGGTACCGGACGTTCGTGGTGCCGGCGTCCGTGGCGTTCTTCGCCTGGTACGTGGGCTACGTCGTGACCGCCACGACGGCACCGGAGTTGATGGCGCGGCCCGTGGCGGGAGCGGTGAACGCCGCGATGGTGGCGGGGCTCGGGCAGTTCCTGTCCACCTTCCTTCTCACCTGGGCCTACGCGCGGCACGCACGGCTGCGCAGGGACCGAGCTGCCCTCGAACTGCGGTGGGACACACAGGAACTGACCCGTGGCGTGAGCGGCGGTGCGTCGTGACCGAAGAACACCAGACGCTTGCGCTGCTGCTCTTCAGCGCGTTCGTCGCCGTCACGCTGGGGATCACCACCTGGGTCAGCCGCAGTCGGCGTGGCTCGGCGGAGGAGTTCTACGCGGGCGGACGGCTCTTCTCCCCCATGGAGAATGGTTTTGCCATCGCCGGTGACTACATGTCGGCCGCTTCCTTCCTCGGAGTCACGGGGCTCATCGCGCTGTTCGGCTATGACGGACTGCTGTATGTCGTGGGCTTCCTCGTGGCCTGGCTGGTGGTGCTGTTCCTGGTCGCCGAACTGGTCCGCAACTGCGGACGGTTCACGCTCGCCGACGTCGTGGCGGCCAGGATGAGGGAACGGCCGGTCCGGATCGCGGCGGGAACCTCCTCGGTCACGGTGTCCGTTCTCTATCTGGTGGCGCAGATGGTCGGAGCGGGCAGCCTGGTGGCGCTGCTGCTCGGGGGCACGAGCGACGCGGCGCGTGCTTGGACCGTCATCGGTGTGGGCGCGCTCATGGTGATCTACGTGTCGCTGGGAGGGATGCGCGCTACCACGTGGATCCAGATCGTCAAGGCCGTTCTGCTGCTCGGCGGCACCATCGCGCTGACAGTGCTGGTCCTGATGCGCTTCCACGGCGACCTGAACCGGCTGTTGCTCACGGCAGCCGAGCGCAGTGGGCACGGCGCGGCGTTTCTTGCGCCGGGGCTGAAGTACGGCGGGGACTGGACCGCCCGCTTCGACTTCATCAGTCTGGGGCTGGCTCTGGTGCTCGGCACGGCAGGGCTGCCGCACATCCTGTCCCGCTTCTACACCGTGCCCACCGCGCGGGCCGCGCGCCGCTCGGTCGTCTGGGCCGTCGGGCTCATCGGCGGCTTCTACCTGATGACGATCGTGCTCGGATTCGGTGCGGCCGCCGTCCTGGGGCCGGACACGGTGCGCGCTTCGAACGCGGCCGGGAACACCGCGGTTCCGCTGCTGGCGCTCGATCTGGGCGGTGGGGCGGGATCCACCGGCGGGACGGTCCTCTTCGCCATCGTCGCCGCGGTCGCCTTCGCCACGATCCTCGCCGTGGTCGCCGGCATCACGCTCGCGTCCTCGGCCTCCGTGGCCCACGACCTGTACGCGTCCCTGCGGCGCCGGGGCGGGAAGCCGCGCAGCGAGGTGACGGTGGCCCGTATCGCGGCCGTCGGCGTCGGTGCGGTGGCGATCGCGCTCGGTCTGCTGGCGCGGGATCTCAACGTGGCGTTCCTGGTGGGCCTGGCATTCGCGGTCGCCGCGTCGGCGAACCTGCCGGTGCTGCTCTACTCGCTGTTCTGGCGCGGCTTCACCACACGGGGTGCCGTGTGGGCGGTCTACGGCGGTCTGGTCCCGGCGGTGGTGCTCGTGGTGCTGTCACCGGTGGTTTCGGGAGGCCCCGACGCGCTGTTCCCGAGCATCGACTTCCAGTACTTCCCCTTGCAGAACCCGGGGCTGGTCTCGATCCCCCTCGGCTTCCTCGCGGGCTGGCTCGGCACGGTCACCTCGGCGGAGGTACCGGACGAGGTCAAGCACGCGGAGACAGAGGTGCGGTCGCTGACGGGTGCGGGAGCGGCGTAGCGGCGGTGCCGTCGACGCCACGGTCGGGGCGAAGCCATCGCCGGTTCGGGGAGACGCCGTGGGTTGTCGTCTCAGCCGCGGGTCGCCCACACATAGCGGTGTTCCGGGCGGCCGGCGTCGCCGTACTTGAGGGTCAGCCTGGCCCGTCCGGTGCGTTCCAGGAGCTTCAGGTAGCGCTGGGCGGTCTGGCGGCTCACTCCGGTCCGCTCGGCGATCTCCTGGGCGGACAGGGGTCCGTCCGCATGGATCAGTGACTGGCGGACCAGCTCCGCCGTGGTGGGGGAGTGGCCCTTGGGCAGATCGGGCTCCGACGACGCCGACAGGGCCCCGAAGATGCGGTCCACCTCGGCCTGTTCCGCCTCTCCGCCGCCGTCGAGGGTGCGGCGCAGTTCCGCGTAGGCCTCCAGCTTGGCGCGCAGACCGGCGAAGGCGAACGGCTTCACCAGGTACTGCAATGCGCCGTGCCGCATCGCCGCCTGCACGGTGGAGACGTCCCGGGCCGCCGTCACCATGATCACGTCGGTCTGGTCGCCGCGGCGCCGCATCTCCTGGACGACCGCGAGGCCGGTCGCGTCCGGCAGGTAGTGGTCCAGGAGCACCAGGTCCAGCCGGGGCAGCGTCTCCAGCCGGTGCAGGGCCTCAGCGGCGCTGTGGGCCTCTCCGGCGACATGGAAGCCGGGCACCTTCTCGACGTACGCGGCGTTGACCCGCGCGACTCTCACGTCGTCGTCCACGACCAGGACTTCGATCATCACGACCCCTCCTCGGCGGTCTGCGGTGCGGACGGCACGGTCGAAACGGCCGGTTCGGGACCCGGTCCGGCCAGCGCCTCGGGCAGGACGACGGTGAACTCCGCGCCTCCGCCGTGCGCCTCGCCGACCGTAGCGCTGCCACCCTGCCGCTCCGCCAGCCTGCGCACCAGGGACAGTCCGATGCCCCGCTCGCGGTGAGCCGGCGGCTCCTTCGTGGACCATCCCGTGGTGAAGATCAACTCACGGTGCTCCGGCGGGATTCCCGGACCCGTGTCGCGCACCCTGAGGATCGCCGTACGCCCCTCGGCGCGCAGTTCGACCTCCACGCGCGCGTGCGGCTTGCCGGCGACGGCGTCGAGGGCGTTGTCCACCAGGTTCCCCACGACGGTGACCAGCCCCTGCGGGTCGATCAGCCGGTCGGGCAGCCGGGTCCGGTCCGACACCCCCAGGGCGACGCCCCGCTCGGCCGCGACGGTCGCCTTGCCGACCAGCAGGGCGGCGAGCAGTGGGTCCTCGATCCGCTCGGTGACCTGCTCCGCGGTGGCCCGATGGTCACCGACGACCTCGCCGACGAACTCGACGGCGTCGTCGTACATCTCCAGTTCGAGCAGCCCCAGCAGCGTGTGCATGCGGTTGGCGTGCTCGTGGTCCTGGGCGCGCAGGGCGTCGATCAGACCGCGGGTGGAGTCCAGTTCGCGGCCCAGCTGCTCCAGCTCGGTGCGGTCGCGCAGGGTGGCCACGGCGCCGCCGTCGTCGGTGGGCATGCGGTTGGCGACCAGCACCCGCTGGCCGCGCACGGTGAGCAGATCCGTGCCGGTGACGCGCCCGGCCAGCACATCGGCCGTACGGCCCGCGCCGAGCGCCTCGTCGGGTGAACGGCCCACCACCGCTTCCCCGATCCCCAGCAGGCGCTGCGCCTCGTCGTTCACGAGACGGATGCGGCCGGTGCGGTCCAGGGCGACGACCCCCTCGCGAATGCCGTGCAGCATCGCCTCGCGTTCCGACAGGAGCGCCGCGATGTCGGAGAAGGCCAGGTCCCTGGTCTGCCGGTGGACCCGCCGGGAGATGAGCCACGCCGCCAGCGCACCCACGGCCAGGGCACCGCCGGCATACGCGAGCAGCCCCGGGATCGCGTGGATCAGCCGGGCCCGGACGCTGTCGTAGGCGATGCCGACCGAGACCGCGCCGACGACGGTGCCGTCGCTGTCGCGCAGGGGCACCTTGCCCCGGGCGGAGCGGCCCAGGGTGCCGCTGTCGATCTCCATGACCTCCTTGCCGGCCAGGGCCTGGCCGGGGTCGGTCGAGACGATGCCGCCGATCTGCTTCGGGTCCGTGTGCGACCAGCGCACGCCGCGCCAGTCCATCACCACGACGTACTCGGCCTGGGTGGCCTTGCGGATCCGCTCCGCCTCCCGCTGCACCGAGCCGTGCGGCGAGGGCGGCGTGTCCCGCAGGTCCTCCGCCAGGTCCGGCAGCTGCGCGGTCGTCTGCGCGATCGCGAGGGCGCGGCGCATGGCCTGGTCGTCGAGCTGGTTGCTGAGGGGGGCGAGGAACAATCCGGTCGCGAGCACCGCGACTCCCGCGGCGATCGCCACCTGCATCAGCAGCACCTGCGAGAACACCCGTCGGGGCAGGCCGAGGCGCAGGCGGCGCGCTGGGGGCGTGGGGCTCATACCGAAGACCGTACGTGCGGCCGGCCGCCGGCCCCAGACGGGTGTGGCGTGGATCTCCCGATCAATGTGTACGGAGGCGGTATCCCCGTGCACCCGAGGCGAGCCGCACGGTCAGCTGGCCAGTGAGGTTGTCATCCTCACCTCGCGCACCGCCACCACGTCCATGCGCGCGGGAGTACCGAGGACGGACGCCCCGCAGCTCTCGGGGCGGGCCGGCAGGGCCGCACCTTGAGCCACGTCGACCTGCCAGTGGCGTCCGTCGGCGTGGGCGACGGTCACCTCCCAGCGCGGGGCCGCGCCGGACGTCCGGACGACACTCAGAGCCTGAGCGCCGTATTCGCCGGCCCTGGTGCGCACGGCGAGCTCGGCAGCCTGACCGGGCCGCTCCCAGGCCGAGCTGCCCCGGCACCCCTCCACGACGATCCGCCCCTCGCGGGCGCCGTGCAGCACCTCCTTGAGGGAATGGGCCTCGGCCCGGCCGTACGCGTATCCGTACGGCAGCACGAGCACCGTGGGGGAGAAGCGGTGACCACCCAGATGAGTGACCTCCCAGACGCCCTCGACCCCGGAGGTCGCCAGCTCGGCCGCGAGCGGCCGGCCCAGGAGGGCGCAGCAGCGGTCCCGCTTGCCGTTGGTGCAGACGAGGGCGAGCGGGTCACCGTCGTGGGGCCGTCCGCCGAGCAGCGAACCGAACGAACGGTGATCGCCCCTGCCGAGTGCGGCGAAGTCGAGGCCGAGCAGCTCTCCCGGGTCCGGGGTCGAGGTGCTGTGCAGCCATACGTTGCCGGGGACGACGTGCGCGGCGTACACCCGGCGCGCCGCGGGCATGCGGCGGTCCGCGTGGCGCCCGGGGCGGCGGATGAGCGCGATCCGTACGCCCGTGTCCTTGGCGGCCGCCTCCAGGGCACGCCCCAGAGCGGGGTCCAGGTGGCTCGAGGTGAGCGCCTTGGCACCCCACGGCCCGGGCTGTTCCAGCAACAGCCAGGTCCTCGCGGTGGCCGCGGTTCCCGAAACGGGCTCGGCGAAGTCCCGGGAGACGCTTGAGCACGTACTCACAGAGGTGAGCCTAACCTGACTTCGACCGCGGCGACTCCCGGGCCCGGCCGGCGCTACTCCGGCAGTGGCTGCGGCGGTTTCGGACCTGCGTAGAGACCGCTCGGGCGCATCCGCAGCGGGCGCTCGCCGTACTCCTCCAGCGCGTGGGCGATCCAGCCCGCCGTCCGGGCCACGGCGAAGATCGTCTCGCCTGCGCTCGGGGCCATGCCGCAGGACGCGGTGAGCACGGCCAGGGCCAGGTCCACGTTGGCGTGCAGGGGAGCGTGCCGGGCGGTCGTCTCGACGATGTCGCGGGCCGCGAGGAGAGCGGGCTCCGCGCGCGGGATCTGCTCCAGGAGGGCGAACAGGGCACGCGCGCGTGGGTCCTCGCCGGGGTAGAGCCGGTGTCCCAGGCCCGGGATGCGGCGGCCGGCACGCAGTTCGTCCGCGATCACGGGTGCCGCGTCGCCCTGGTCGAGCACGTCCTGCAGCAGCCGGTGGGCGAGCCCGCTGGCCGCGCCGTGCAGCGGGCCCTCGATCACGCCGAGCCCGGCGGAGACCGCGGCGTAGGCGTGGGCCCGGGCGGACGCGGCGACGCGCACCGCGAGGGTGGAGGCGGCCAGGTCGTGGTCGACGAGGAGCGCGAGGGCGGTGTCCAGGGCGCGCAGGGAGGCCTCGTCGGGGTCCTTGTGCACCGACAGCCGGGACCACAGGCGGTGGGCCAGGGGGCCCTCGTCGCGGCGCCGGTGGCCCGCCGGGGGCAGAGCGGCCACGAGCGTGGGGATGAGGCTGCGCGCGGTGCCGAGTACGGCACCTTCGGAGAGGTCGAACCGCAGAGGATCGGCAGTCGCGGCGGCGATCGTCGCGACCCTCAGCAGGTCGGCGGGAGCCGCGTGTTCGGGCAGGGCGTCGACGGCGCGGCGGGCGACGGCGACGGAAGCGGACGGCGCGGTGAACGAGCTGCCCGGGAGCATCCGGCCCGTCCACAGCCACTCGGCGACCTCCTCGTAGGTGTGCCGTGTGGCCAGGTCGACCGCGTCGACACCGCGGAAGAAGTAGCGGTCGCTCTCGATGAGCGTGATGCGGGTGCGGACGGAGAGCTCGCCGCCGGAGCCGGAACCGCCGACGCTCTCCCGCCTGTTGCGCCGGGCGAGTGCCTCGACCTCCCCGGCGTCGAAGGTGCTGCCCCGGCCGCCGCTCACCCGCCGGCTGCTGAGCTGGCCGCGACTCACGTACGCGTACACGGTCTCCGGCTTCACGCCGAGCAGCTCGGCGGCCTCCTTGGTGCTCAACCGCCGTTCCGTGCCCTGGGGGGCGGGCTCTTGATCGCGCATGGGGGTCACCGTATCCGTCCGGCGAACCATTGACTCATGTATTGATTCAATCAATATTGACAGACGTTTAGTCAACCATGGACAGTCGAGTCAAGTCCAGGGAGGAAGTCATGTCCGTGAACAGGTCAGCAGCCACTCTTGTCGAAGCACCCCGAGGGCTTGCCGGTGTCGTCGTCACCGACACCCGGATCGGTGATGTGCGCGGTCTGGAGGGCTTCTACCACTACCGCCAGTACTCCGCCGTCGACCTCGCCCGGACCCGTGGCTTCGAGGACGTCTGGCACCTGCTCGTGCACGGCGAACTGCCGGACGCCGAACGGAGTGCGGCCTTCGCGGCCGAGACCGCGGCGTTGCGGCGCCTGCCCGACGAGGTGCGGGCGGCCCTGCCGGCCATCGCCGCGGCCGGCGGGCGCTCCGGGCCGCTGGCCGGGATGCGGACCGCGCTGTCGCTGCTGGGTGCGGCCAAGGGATTCCGCCCCGTGTACGACATCGACGCCGACCGGCGCCGGACGGACACGATCGAGGCGGCCGCGGCCGTACCGACGCTGCTCACTGCGCTGCACCGGCTGGGCATGGGGAGGGAACCGGTGGAGCCACGCGAGGACCTGACCTACGCGGCGAACTACCTGTACATGCTGACCGGTTCGGTGCCGGGCGAGCGGTACGCGCGGGCGATCGAGCAATACTTGATCTCAACCATTGATCACGGATTCAATGCATCCACCTTCACGGCCCGGGTCATCGCCTCGACGGGCGCAGATGTGGCGGCATGCCTGGCCGGGGCGGTGGCGGCGCTGTCGGGTCCGTTGCACGGGGGTGCACCGAGCCGGGCTCTGGACACCCTGGACGCGATCGGCAGCCCCGACCGTATCGATCCCTGGGTACGTCAGCGGGTGCTCGCCGGTGAGCGCATCATGGGGTTCGGACACGCGATCTACCGCACGGAGGACCCGCGGTCCCGGATGCTGCGCGAGGTCGCCCGGGGGTTCGGCGGTCCGCGGGTGGACTTCGCCGTCGAGGTCGAGCGTCACATCGAGGCGATCCTGGCGGAGCTGAAGCCCGGGCGGGAACTGCACACCAACGTCGAGTACTACGCGGGCGTGGTCATGGAACTCTGCGGGCTGCCTCGCGAGATGTTCACACCGACCTTCGCAGTCGGCCGGTCGGTGGGATGGAGCGCCAACATCCTGGAGCAGGCGGAGGACACGAAGATCATCAGGCCGGTGGCCCGGTACGTGGGGCCGGAGGCGCCGGTGCCCGTGCCGGCCTGAGGGAGGGGCCCCGGGCGGAGGGCTTGGCGATACCAGGCGCCGACGGAAGGCGACCGTCCTCGGGCGTGATGCGTGCGGAGCTGCCCTCCGTTCACCGCGTTGTGAGCCATGCCGTCAACGCGGATCCGCCGCATGTCATCAGGACCGTCAGCAGCCGCACCGGCATGCGTTGGACCGTCATACGGAACCCGCCGATGCGGATGTCCAGGGCCGGGGCCTGCTCATGCTTCTCCTCGGTGCGGTCGCTCTTCATGTCGTGTTCCCTCCACGAGGTCTTCCGTGACCTCTGTACGAGGCGGTGCGATATGGCCATGCGGGCCCTCAGCCCTCGACAAGCCGGCGGCGTGGAGCGCTGATGGGGATGACCGGTCTGGTCGACGGGGTGCGCGGAAGTCAACCTTGTGGGCACCTGGGGGAACGCGCCGGTTTATGGGTTCGTTACCGCCCAGCGGTGTGATGCGTTCGGGGGAGTGACGTGCCGTCGCGGGAGCGCCTCGGCCGGCCTCATCGGCCGTCGCCTTGCTCAGCAAACCCAGTGCGGAGCCCGCTGGTGTGAGCCGGTCCGGCGCAGGCGGTTGGCGCTCGAGGCCTCCCAGGCAACCGAGCGGCTCCGACCGGCGGGAAGGCGAAGAGGAGGCGCACAGACGGAAGCGAGGGTCGGGCAGACCGCGCCCTGCCCGACGTCTGCTCCGCGAGTGTCCCTGACGGTCGTTCACTGCGGTGTTGATCTCTCGGCTCGTATCCTGGGGCGGCATCCCCACTACCCACCTGTGCCGGGAACGCGAGCCGGTGCACGCGTCGGCGCGAGAAAGGTCGCACGGTGAGTCAGCCGAGCCCCAAACCGCAGCAGATCCCGGTCGTCGTCCTGGCCGGATTCCTCGGCTCGGGGAAGACCACCCTGCTCAACCACCTCCTGCACCGCAGCGGCGGCAGCCGTATCGGTGCCATCGTCAACGACTTCGGGGCGATCGAGATCGACGCGATGGCCGTCGCGGGAGCACTGGGCGACTCGACGGTCTCCCTCGGCAACGGCTGCCTGTGCTGTGCCGTCGACGCGAGCGAACTGGACCAGTACCTGGAGCGGCTCGCGGAGCCCTCCCTCGGCATCGACGTCATCGTCATCGAGGCCAGCGGCCTCGCCGAGCCGCAGGAACTCGTGCGGATGCTGCTGGCCAGCGAGCATCCCGGGGTCGTGTACGGCGGGCTCGTGGAGGTCGTCGACGCCGTCGAGTTCGACGACACCCGTGCCCGGCATCCCGAGATCGACCGGCATCTTTCGCTGGCCGACCTCGTCGTCGTCAACAAGCTCGACCGCGCGGCGGACGGCGAACGCGTCCTCGGGCTGGTCCGGTCCCTCGTCGATCGCGCCGCCGTCGTCCCTGCCACCTACGGCCGGATCGACCCCGAGTTCCTCTTCGACTGCCGTCCGAGCGAGGAGCGCATCGGGCAGCTCTCCTTCGACGACCTGCACGAGCACGGCCGGGACGACGACGCCCACGACGGCCACCTGCACGCCGCGTACGACAGCCTGTCGTTCGTCTCCCGGGAGCCCCTCGACCCCCGCCGGCTGATGACCTTCCTCGACAGCAGGTCCGAGGGGCTGTACCGGATCAAGGGCTACGTCGACTTCGGGCCGCACGACGTCCGCAACCGTTACGCCGTCCACGCCGTCGGGCGGTTCCTGCGCTTCTACCCCGAACCCTGGCCGGGCGGCGGCGAACGCCTCACCCAGCTGGTCCTCATCGGCTCCGGGATCGACGCCCCCGCCCTCGGCAAGGAACTGGAGGCGTGCAGGAGCGAGGCCCCACACGCCGACGAGCACGGCATGTGGGGCGTCCTGCGGTACGTGCGCGACCCCGAGGCGGGTCTCGCGGACCCGGCCTAGACCGGCCCGGCCACCACCGCCACGGTCTTCGCCAGGGACACTCCCGAGCCGTCGCGGCGCGGGTCGATGTCCGGGAGGTCGGCCGGGGTGCCGTTCTTCTGCGCGGCGAGCGCGGGAGCGGGGCCGGCCCAGGCCAGGGACAGACAGTCCTCGCCCTTCAGGAACCGCTGGCAGCGGACGCCGCCCGTGGCGCGGCCCTTGCGCGGGTACTGGTCGAACGGGGTCAGCTTGGCCGTCGTCTGGACGGAGTCGTCCAGCGTGCCCCGCGAGCCTGCGACGGTGAAGACCACGGCGTCCACCGCCGGGTCCACCGCCGTGAAGGAGATGACCTTCGCGCCCTCGGCGAGCTTGATGCCGGCCACCCCGCCGGCCGGGCGGCCCTGCGCGCGGACCTGGGACGCCTGGAAGCGCAGCAACTGCGCGTCGTCGGTGACGAAGACCAGGTCCTCCTCCCCGGTGCGCAGCTCGACCGCGCCGACGATCCGGTCACCCTCCTTGAGGGTGATCACCTCCAGCTCCTCCTTGTTGGCCGGATAGTCCGGCACCACGCGCTTGACGACGCCCTGTGCCGTGCCGAGCGCCAGGCCCGGCGACGACTCGTCGAGCGTGGTCAGGCAGACCACCGTCTCGTCGTCCTCCAGGGAGACGAACTCCGCCAGCGGCGCGCCCCCCGCGAGGTTGGGTGCCGTCAGCGACTCGGGAAGCTGGGGGAGGTCGATCACGTTCAGCCGCAGCAGCCTGCCCGCCGAGGTGACCACGCCCACCTCACCGCGGGCGGTGGCCGGCACCGCCGAGACGATCACGTCGTGCTTCACGCGCTGGGCACCGGCGTCCTCCGCGAACGGCTCGCCGTTCGCCGTACGGGCCAGCAGGCCCGTCGAGGACAGCAGTACCCGGCACGGGTCGTCGGCCACCTGGAGCGGCACCGCGGAGACCGGGGCACCGCCCGACTCCAGCAGGACCGTACGCCGGTCGGTGCCGAACTTCTTGGCGACGGTGGCCAGTTCGGAGGAGACCAGCTTGCGCAGCTCCGCGTCCGAGTCGAGGATCCGGGTCAGCTCCTCGATCTCCGTGTTGAGCCGGTCCTTCTCGGACTCCAGCTCGATGCGGTCGAACTTGGTCAGACGGCGCAGCGGTGTGTCGAGGATGTACTGCGTCTGCACCTCGCTCAGCGAGAACTGCTCCATCAGGCGCTGCTTGGCCTGCGCGGAGTTCTCGCTGGAGCGGATCAGGCGGATGACCTCGTCGATGTCCAGCAGGGCCGTCAGCAGGCCCTCGACCAGGTGCAGCCGGTCGCGCTTCTTGCCGCGGCGGAACTCCGAACGCCGCCGGACGACGTTGAAGCGGTGGTCGAGGTAGACCTCCAGGAGTTCCTTCAGACCCAGGGTGAGCGGCTGGCCGTCGACCAGGGCCACGTTGTTGATGCCGAAGGACTCCTCCATCGGCGTCAGCTTGTAGAGCTGCTCCAGGACCGCTTCCGGCACGAAGCCGTTCTTGATCTCGATGACCAGGCGCAGGCCGTGCTCGCGGTCGGTCAGGTCCTTGACGTCGGCGATGCCCTGGAGCTTCTTCGAACCGACCAGGTCCTTGATCTTGGCGATGACCTTCTCGGGGCCGACCGTGAAGGGCAGCTCCGTGACCACGAGGCCCTTGCGGCGGGCCGTCACGGGCTCCACCGAAACCGTCGCCCGGATCTTGAACGTGCCGCGGCCGGACTCGTAGGCGTCCCGGATGCCGGACAGGCCGACGATGCGGCCGCCGGTGGGCAGGTCGGGGCCCGGGACGTGCTTCATCAGGGCGTCGAGATCGGCGTTCGGATACCTGATCAGGTGGCGGGCGGCCGCGATGACCTCGCGCAGGTTGTGCGGCGCCATGTTCGTCGCCATGCCGACCGCGATGCCCGAGGCGCCGTTGACCAGGAGGTTCGGGAAGGCGGCGGGCAGGGCCACCGGCTCCTGCTCCTGGCCGTCGTAGTTGGGGTTGAAGTCGACCGTGTCCTCGTCGATCGACTCCGTCATCAGGCTCGTCGCCTCGGCCATCCGGCACTCGGTGTACCGCATGGCCGCCGGCGGGTCGTAGTTGCCCAGCGAGCCGAAGTTGCCGTGGCCGTCGACCAGGGGGACCCGCATCGAGAAGGGCTGGGCCATGCGGACGAGGGCGTCGTAGATCGACGCGTCGCCGTGCGGGTGCAGCTTGCCCATCACCTCGCCGACGACACGGGCGCACTTGACGTACCCGCGCTCGGGGCGCAGGCCCATCTCGCTCATCTGGTAGACGATCCGTCGGTGCACGGGCTTGAGACCGTCGCGTGCGTCGGGCAGGGCGCGGGAGTAGATGACCGAGTACGCGTACTCGAGGAAGGAGCCCTGCATCTCGTCGACGACGTCGATGTCGAGGATCCGCTCCTCGTACGAGTCGTCGGGCGGCGTCTTCGTGCTGCGGCGGGCCATCGCTGCCGGCTCCTCCTGTTACTGGTCGCTCGCCTACGGGGCGTTCCTGCCGGTGAGGAGACGTCGATCGTGCCCGGCCCTTCGGGTCCTGCGCGCGTTCGCCCACTCGTCACCGGTCGCCCCTGCGGCTCGCTCATGCTGCTGCGATCCGGATCTGACGCCGACCATTGTGGACCGCCGCACTGACAAGCGGGACCAGGACCCTGTCTGCGACGCCTGCCGGGCCGTCCGGAGCCCCGCGGGAACGGCGGCCCGTGCTCGCTCTCGGCGTACGCCGCCCGGGAACTTCACCAGGGCATCGCACGCTTGCATACAGTGGCAGGACCGGCAGGAATCCGCGGTCGGGAAGACCGCTCCGCGATCGAAGGGACGTACATGCCCATGGGTCACACGGCCACAGCCCAGGCAGGCTCCGGGGGCCTGACAGCGACCGAGCACCGCCTGGCCAACGGCCTGCGCGTGGTGCTCTCCGAGGACCACCTGACCCCGGTCGCGGCGGTGTGCCTCTGGTACGACGTCGGCTCGCGCCACGAAGTCAAGGGACGCACCGGCCTGGCTCACCTTTTCGAGCACCTGATGTTCCAGGGTTCCGCTCAGGTCAAGGGCAACGGCCACTTCGAGCTCGTCCAGGGCGCGGGCGGCTCGCTGAACGGCACGACCAGCTTCGAGCGGACCAACTACTTCGAGACCATGCCGGCCCACGAGCTGGAGCTCGCGCTCTGGCTGGAGGCCGACCGCATGGGCTCGCTGCTGACCGCGCTCGACGACGAGTCGATGGAGAACCAGCGGGACGTCGTCAAGAACGAGCGCCGCCAGCGCTACGACAACGTCCCCTACGGAACCGCCTTCGAGAAGCTGACCGCACTCGCCTACCCGGAGGGCCACCCCTACCACCACACCCCGATCGGCTCCATGGCCGACCTGGACGCGGCGACCCTGGAGGACGCGCGGGCGTTCTTCCGCACCTACTACGCGCCGAACAACGCCGTGCTCTCCGTGGTCGGCGACATCGACCCGGAGCAGACCCTCGCCTGGGTCGAGAAGTACTTCGGCTCCATCCCCGGTCACGACGGCAAGCCCGCCCCGCGCGACGGCTCGCTGCCGGAGACCATCGGCGAGCAGCTGCGCGAGGTCGTCGAGGAGGAGGTCCCGGCGCGCGCCCTGATGGCCGCCTACCGGCTGCCGCACGACGGCACGCGCGCGTGCGACGCGGCCGACCTCGCCCTCACCGTCCTCGGCGGCGGCGAGTCCTCCCGCCTCTACAACCGGCTGGTGCGGCGCGACCGTACGGCCGTGGCGGCCGGCTTCGGCCTGCTGCGGCTCGCCGGGGCGCCCTCCCTGGGGTGGCTGGACGTGAAGACGTCCGGTGACGTGGAGGTGCCGGCCATCGAGACCGCCATCGACGAGGAGCTCGCCCGGTTCGCCGAGGAGGGCCCCACGGCCGAGGAGATGGAGCGCGCCCAGGCCCAGCTGGAGCGCGAGTGGCTGGACCGGCTCGGCACGGTCGCCGGCCGCGCCGACGAACTGTGCCGGTACGCCGTGCTGTTCGGCGACCCGCAGCTCGCCCTGACCGCCGTCCAGCGTGTGCTGGAGATCACGGCGGAGGAGGTCCAGGAGGTCGCCAAGGCCCGCCTGCGGCCCGACAACCGCGCGGTGCTCGTGTACGAGCCGACCGCCCCCGAAGCCCCCGCCGACCAGGACGAGAACGAGGAGGCGGCCCGGTGACCGAGCTCGCCACGATGGACTTCCACCCCCGGCCCCAGTCGGGCGACGCCAAGCCGTGGGCCTTCCCCGCCCCCGAGCGCGGCACGCTCGACAACGGTCTGACGGTGCTGCGCTGCCACCGCCCCGGCCAGCAGGTCGTCGCCGTGGAGGTGCTGCTGGACGCCCCCCTGGAGGCGGAGCCGGCCGGTCTCGACGGTGTGGCCACGATCATGGCCCGGGCGTTCTCCGAAGGCACCGACAAGCACTCCGCCGAGGAGTTCGCCGCCGAGCTGGAGCGTGCCGGCGCCACCCTCGACGCGCATGCCGACCACCCCGGCGTCCGGCTCAGCCTGGAGGTGCCGGCCTCCCGTCTCGCCAAGGGGCTGAACCTGATCGCCGACGCGCTGAGGGCGCCCGCGTTCGCCGACAGCGAGGTCGAGCGGCTGGTCACCAACCGCCTCGACGAGATCCCGCACGAACTGGCCAACCCCTCCCGCCGTGCCGCCAAGGAGCTCTCCAAGGAGCTGTTCCCGTCGGACGCGCGCATGTCGCGGCCCCGGCAGGGCACCGAGGAGACGGTCGCCGCGATCGACTCCGCGGCCGTTCGCGCCTTCTACGAGAAGCACGTCCGCCCCGCGACGGCCACCGCCGTCGTCGTCGGCGACCTCACCGGTATCGACCTCGACGCCCTGCTCGGCGACACCCTGGGGGCCTGGACGGGCTCCTCGGCCGAGCCGCGTCCGGTGCCGCCGGTGACCGCCGACGACACCGGCCGGGTCGTCATCGTGGACCGCCCCGGCGCCGTCCAGACGCAGCTGCTGATCGGCCGGGTCGGCCCGGACCGGCACGACCGCGTGTGGCCCGCGCAGGTGCTCGGCACGTACTGCCTCGGCGGCACCCTCACCTCCCGCCTGGACCGCGTCCTGCGCGAGGAGAAGGGCTACACCTACGGCGTTCGGGCGTTCGGCCAGGTCCTCAGGTCCGCGCCGGACGGCACGGGTGCCGCGATGCTCGCCATCAGCGGTTCCGTCGACACGCCCAACACCGGCCCGGCTCTGGAGGACCTCTGGACGGTGCTGCGCACTCTCGCCGCCGGGGGACTGACCGACGCCGAGCGGGACGTCGCCGTGCAGAACCTGGTCGGGGTGGCTCCGCTCAAGTACGAGACGGCAGCGGCGGTCGCGAGCACGCTGGCCGACCAGGTCGAGCAGCACCTGCCCGACGACTACCAGGCCACGCTGTACCGTCAGCTCGCCGCGACCGGCACCGTGGAGGCCACCGCGGCGGCCGTGAGCGCCTTCCCGGTGGACCGTCTGGTGACCGTCCTCGTCGGCGACGCGGCGCAGATCAAGGCGCCTGTCGAGGCCCTGGGCATCGGCGAAGTCACCGTCGTCGCGGCCGAGTAGCGGCACGCGCGCAGGGGCCCTGGTTGTCTTCAAAGGCACCAGGGCCCCTTTATGCCCGAATTGATATGGGAGTTGCCTGTCTGCCCTGTGGGATGCGCTACAAACACCTGGATTCGTTTGGGAATTGAAAGCGGCGCCGCTTAGCGTCGTCCGGGCTGTTCGTCAGGCAGTGCGCCGCACCCGCGGCACCGGACAGTCATCGCCGAGTCCCCGTACGGCGCGAGCCAGGGGAGCCGGGGACCCACCGCAGTCCCTGGGGTGAATCGGGCGCCCGCGCGAGTCGCGAGGGAGTCCGTAGGAGACCTTCCTGCTCCGAACCCGTCAGCTAACCCGGTAGGCGAGAGGGAAGGAAAGGACCAGCCACTACATGGCGTTCACTCGCGCCACCGGGAAGCACCGTCGTCCCAGCAGGATCCAGCGCGGCACCGCCCGCGCGGCGGGCGTCGCGGCCCTCGCCACCACCGGCGTGATCGGCACCGTGGCGGCCCCCGCTGCCTTCGCCGCCGAGCCCAGCCCCGAGCAGACCGGCCTCACCCCGGTCGTCACCATGGGCGACACCGTGGCCCAGCAGATCGACGCCCAGGCGATCGCGCAGCAGCAGGCCGCCGAGGAGGCCGCCGCCAAGCGGAAGGCCGAGGAGGCCGCGCGCAAGCGGGCCGCCGAGTTGGCCGAGAGGGCCAAGGAAGCGGCCGAGAAGGCCCGCGAGGCCAAGGAGCGCGCCGCCCGCGAGGCCGAGCGCAAGCGCCTCAACGCCTATGTGGCCCCGATCTCCGGCTCGTACGTCTCCACCAGCTACAAGGCCAGCAGCGGCCTGTGGTCCTCCGGCAGCCACACCGGTGTCGACTTCCACGCCGCCACCGGCACCTCCGTCCACGCGGTCGGGGCGGGCACCGTCGTCGAGGCCGGCTGGGGCGGTTCGTACGGCAACCAGGTCGTCATCAAGATGAACGACGGGACGTACACCCAGTACGGCCACCTGTCCTCCGTCGGCGTCTCGGTCGGCCAGCAGGTCACCCCCGGCCAGCAGATCGGCCTGTCCGGCGCGACCGGCAACGTCACCGGCCCGCACCTGCACTTCGAGGCCCGCACGAGCGCCGAGTACGGCTCGGACATCGACCCGGTCGCCTACCTCCGCTCCCACGGCGTGAACCTCTGACCGGAACCCCCGCGCCGTTCCCGAAGCCCCGGCTCCCCGAGCCGGGGCTTTCGGCGTTTACGGCGGTGGCCTGTCCAAAAAATATCCCTGGATTCCCGATGGCCGTCGGAAATTCCGGCTCATTGCAATAGAGTCACGGAACGGGCGCCGCTCGTCGGCGTTTCACGGGGATTAATGGGGAGGTCGGTCATGCGTATTCCCGCGCACTCGGTGTGCACGGCCATCCGGGACGACATCGTCGCGGGTGTCCTCGCGCGCGGCAGCCGGCTCACCGAGGAACTCCTCGCGCGCCGCTACGGCGTCTCGCGGGTGCCCGTCCGGGAGGCGCTGCGCACCCTGGAGGCCGAGGGCTTCGTGGTGACCCGCCGGCACGCGGGCGCGTGCGTGGCCGAACCCACCGAGCAGGAGGCGGGCGACCTGCTGGAGATGCGCATGCTCCTGGAGCCGCTCGGAGCGGCCCGCGCCGCCCAGCGCCGCACCGAGGCGCATCTGAAGGTCCTGCGCGGCCTGGTCCGGCTGGGCCAGGAGCGGGCCCGCCGGGGCAGCAGTGACGACCTGCGCTCCCTCGACGGCTGGTTCCACGAAACGCTCGCCCAGGCCTGTGGCAGCCCCGCACTGACCTCGATGCTCACCCAGCTCCGCCACAAGATCGCGTGGATGTACGCCGTGGACGCACCGGCCAGCCCGGTGGAGTCCTGGACGGAGCACGGCGCGATCGTGGACGCGGTGGCGCGCGGGGACGGCGAGCGAGCGCGGGCGGTCACTGCGCTGCACGCCGAGCGTGCCACCGGCGCGCACCGCCTGCGCTTCGGCTCCGGCAGGGAGCCCGCCGACCGTGTGAGGAACTCGCAACATCCCGTAAACACGGCGAGCCCGCGGCATTAACACGGCGGCCGTATACAAAGAGCGGCCAATTCGTTAGGGCCTGATTCCCCTGCCCGAAAACAGGGAATTCCACAATTCCCCGCTCCTTGTCGTCCGGAATGGCGAAGGGCCCGCCCGGTGAATCGGGCGAGCCCTTCCATGCGCGCCGAACCGGCGCACGGGACATCAGACGGTCTCGGGCAGTTCCTCAAGACCCTCGGAGACCAGCTTGGCCAGCCGGTCCAGGGCGGCGTCCGCGCCCTCGGCGTCGGAGGCGAGGACGATCTCCTCGCCCCCCTGGGCGCCGAGGCCCAGGACGGCCAGCATGGAGGCCGCGTTGACGGGGTTGCCGTCAGCCTTGGCGATCGTCACCGGGACGCCTGCGGCCGTGGCGGCTCGGACGAAGATGGAGGCGGGGCGGGCGTGGAGACCCTCGGCCCAGCCGACGTTGACGCGGCGCTCAGCCATGTGTTGCTGCCCTTCGGTGTTCAGGGTTGTCTAGACCAGTTTCCCACATCGTGAAGCTCACCGGGAGCGGTCCTCGCGTTCCGCTCCAGGGGTGCCGTCGGGTCGCGGCCTCGACCCGGCTGACGCCCTCCACAGACTGCCTCGCGCCACTGTCGGACGCTAGCCGTACTCTGGGGCCCATGCAGACCTCGCCGGACCGGCACGAGTATCCCGCCCACTGGGAAGCCGACGTGGTGCTGCGCGACGGGGGCACCGCGCGCATCCGGCCCATCACCGTTGATGACGCCGATCGTCTGGTCAGCTTCTACGAGCAGGTCTCCGACGAGTCGAAGTACTACCGCTTCTTCGCGCCGTACCCTCGCCTGTCCGCCAAGGACGTCCACCGCTTCACGCACCACGACTTTGTGGACCGGGTGGGACTCGCGGCCACGGTCGGCGGCGAGTTCATCGCCACCGTACGCTACGACCGGATCGGCGCGGACGGAACGCCCGCGTCCGCACCCGCCGACGAGGCCGAGGTCGCCTTCCTCGTGCAGGACGCCCACCAGGGCCGCGGGGTCGCCTCCGCCCTGCTCGAACACATCGGTGCCGTCGCCCGTGAGCGCGGCATCCGCCGCTTCGCCGCCGAGGTGCTGCCCGCCAACACCAAGATGATCAAGGTGTTCACGGACGCCGGCTACACCCAGAAGCGCAGCTTCGAGGACGGCGTCGTCCGTCTGGAGTTCGACCTCGAACCCACCGACCGCTCCCTCGCCGTGCAGTACGCCCGCGAACACCGCGCCGAGGCACGCTCCGTGCAGCGGCTCCTCGCTCCCGGTTCGGTCGCCGTCATCGGCGCCGGACGCACCCCGGGCGGCGTGGGCCGCAGCGTCCTCGGCAACATCCGCGACGCCGGGTTCACCGGCCGCCTGTACGCCGTGAACAAGGCCCTGCCCGACGGGCAGAAGGAACTCGACGGAGTGCCCGCGCACCGCTCGGTGCGGGACATCGACGGGCCGGTCGACCTCGCCGTCGTCGCCGTGCCGGCCGAGCAGGTCACCGAGGTCGTCACCGAGTGCGGCGAACACGGCGTGCAGGGGCTCGTCGTGGTCTCCGCCGGGTACGCCGAGAGCGGCCCCGAGGGGCGCGAGCGCCAGCGCGCCCTCGTCCGGCACGCGCGCACGTACGGCATGCGCATCATCGGCCCCAACGCCTTCGGCATCATCAACACCTCATCGGAGGTGCGGCTGAACGCCTCCCTGGCCCCCGAGGTGCCGCGCCCGGGCCGGATCGGCCTGTTCGCCCAGTCCGGTGCCATCGGCATCGCGCTGCTGTCACGGCTGCACCGGCGCGGCGGCGGCGTCACGGGCGTGACCGGCGTCTCCACCTTCGTCTCCTCCGGCAACCGCGCCGACGTCTCCGGCAACGATGTCCTGCAGTACTGGTACGAGGACCCGGACACCGACGTCGTCCTCATGTACCTGGAGTCCATCGGCAACCCCCGCAAGTTCACCCGCCTCGCCCGCCGGACGGCCGCGGCGAAACCGCTGGTCGTGGTCCAGGGCGCGCGGCACGCGGCTGCTCCCCAGGGGCACGCCGTCCGGGCGACCCGGCTGCCGCACGAGACCGTCTCGGCCCTGCTGCGCCAGGCCGGCGTCATCCGCGTCGACACCATCACCGAGCTGGTCGACGCGGGCCTGCTGCTGGCCCGCCAGCCCCTGCCCCCCGGCCCCAGGGTGGCCATCCTGGGCAATTCGGAGTCGCTCGGCCTGCTCACGTACGACGCGTGCCTCGCCGAGGGCCTGCGGCCGCACCCCCCGCAGGACCTGACCACAGCGGCCTCCGCGGCCGACTTCCACGCCGCCCTGTCCCGCGCGCTCGCCGACGACCGGTGCGACGCCGTCGTCGTCACCGCCATACCGGCGGTGGGAGAGGGCTCGGTCGGCGACGCGGCCCTCGCGGAGGCCCTGCGCTCCGCCTCTGCCGCGGCCCCGGGCAAGCCGGTCCTGGTGGTCCACGTGGAGCTCGGCGGCCTGGCGGAAGCCCTGTCGGCGGCGGCGAGCACGGCACCGCAGACCGGTTCGGCTGAAACGCCGCAATCAACCGGAACGCCGCAATCAACCCGCCACCGGGTATCAAGCGCCAAGTGGGACGAACGGCCTCAAAACGCACCCGGTGCGACGCCTGCCGGGGACCACCTCCCCGCCACCGACGCCCCCGAAGGCGCCCACCTCATCCCCGCCTACCCGGCCGCCGAGCGTGCCGTCCGCGCCCTCGGCCAAGCCGTCGCCTACGCGCAGTGGCGGCGCGACGCCGCCGACCCCGGCAAGGTGCCCGAGTACGAGGACATCGGCGAGAAGGGCGCCGCCGCGCTCATCGACGGCCTGCTCGCGCGCGGGCAGGGACTCACCCTCGGCACCGAGGAGACCTGCGACCTCCTCGGCCACTACGGCGTCCAGGTCCACCGCGCCCTGCCCGCCCCCACCCCCGACGCCGCCGCCGAAGCCGCCCGCACCCTCGGCTACCCCGTGGCGCTCAAGGCCACCGCCCCCCACCTCAGGCACCGCGCCGACCTGGGCGGCGTCCGCCTCGACCTCGCCGACGAGGACCAACTGCGCCGCTCGTACGCGGAGTTGACCGAGCTGTTCGGCGCGCCGGAGGAGCTGCGGCCGGTGGTGCAGCGGATGGCGCCGCGCGGCGTGGACGTCGTCGTACGGGCCGTCATCGACCCCGCGGCCGGAGCGGTGCTCTCCTTCGGGCTCGCCGGGGCCGCCTCGCAGCTGCTCGGGGACACCGCGCACCGGCTGATCCCGGTCACCGACCGGGAGGCGAGCTCGCTGGTGCGCTCGATCCGCACCGCCCCCCTGCTGTTCGGCTGGCGCGGCTCCGCACCCGCGGACACCCGGGCCCTGGAGGAGCTGCTGCTGCGGGTGTCCCGGCTGGTCGACGACCACCCCGAGGTCGTCGCGGTCACCCTGGAGCCGGTCGTCGTCGCCTCGCACGGCCTGAGCGTCCTCGGTGCCTCCGTCCGCCTCGCGCCCCCGCCCGCCCGCGACGACCTCGGACCGCGGACCCTTCCCGCCTACTGACAGGAGGCGACCTGTCCCTCGCAGTCAGTGGTCCCCCGTAGGATGGGCGTCATGGCCAAGACCAGTACGACGACCCAGGGGCTGCGGGCGGCGATCGAGCGCAGCGGCTACTACCCGGCCCTCGTGGCCGAGGCGGTGGAGGCCGCCGTGGGCGGTGAGCCCATGCGGTCGTACCTGGTCCACCAGGAGACGACGTTCGACCAGAACGAGGTGCGACGGCACGTGACCGTGCTCGTCCTCACGGACAACCGCTTCATCGTCAGCCACACCGATGAACAGGCCGCCGACAGCACCTCCCCGACGCCGTACGCCACGACGTCGACGGAGTCCGTGAAGATCGGCCGCATCTCGTCGATCGTGGTCAGCCGCGTGGTCGCCAACCCCGAGTCGTACAAGCCGGGCACCCTGCCCCGCGAGGTCGTCCTCACCATCGGCTGGGGCGCCGTCTCCCGCATCGACCTGGAGCCGGCCGCCTGCGGCGACCCCAACTGCGAGGCGGACCACGGCTACACCGGCAACTCGACGGCGGACGACCTCAGCCTGCGCGTCAGCGAGGCCGGAGACGGACCGGAGACCGTGCGTGAGGCCCTCGCGTTCGCGCAGGCCCTCTCCGAGGCAACCGCGGACACGACCCGCTGATGGCACAGCCCGAGACGGCCTGGGACCCCCACCCCGAACCGCTGACCGTCGCCTCCGCACCCGCCCCCGAGTACGGCAGCGGATCGCTCGCCGACCTCCTGCCCACGCTGGCCGCCGGTCTCGGCGTACCGGACATGAACGCCACGATCACCGAGCTGACCCCCGCCGACCGGAACTGCGTGTTCCTGATCGACGGTCTCGGCTGGGAGCAGCTGAAGGCGCACCCCGAGGACGCGCCCTTCATGACGTCCCTCCTCGCCACCTCGCGCGGCGGCACCGGGCGTCCGCTCACCGCCGGCTACCCGGCGACCACGGCGACCTCCCTCGCCTCCGTCGGCACCGGCCTGCCGCCCGGCGCGCACGGCCTGCCCGGCTACACCGTCCGCAACCCGGACACCGGCGAGCTGATGAACCAGCTGCGCTGGCAGCCGTGGACGCAGCCCGGCGTCTGGCAGCCGTACCCGACGGTCTTCCAACTGGCGCACGCGGCCGGGGTGCACGCCGCACAGGTGTCGTCCCCGACCTTCCAGAACACCCCCTTGACCAGGGTCGCGCTCAGTGGCGGAACGTTCCTGGGGCGGCTGACCGGCGAGGACCGCATGGCCCTGGCGGCCGAGCAACTGGCCGCGGGCGACCGCTCCCTGGTGTACACGTACTTCGCCGAGGTGGACGGCGCCGGTCACCGCTTCGGCGTCGACTCCGACGCCTGGCGCGGCCAGCTCATGTACGCCGACCGCCTGGTCCAGCGCCTGGCCGAGCAACTGCCGCCGCGCAGCGCCCTCTACGTCACCGCCGACCACGGCATGATCGACGTTCCGTTCGACGAGCAGCACCGCATCGACTTCGACGAGGACTGGGAGCTGAGCGCCGGAGTCGCCCTGCTCGGCGGCGAAGGCCGCGCCCGCCACGTCTACGCGGTGCCCGGCGCGGCGAACGACGTCCTCACCTGCTGGCGCGAGGTGCTCGGCGAGCAGTTCTGGGTGGCCTCACGCGACGAGGCCATCGCGGCGGGCTGGTTCGGCCCGCACATCGACCAACGGGTGTACGCCAGGATCGGTGACGTGGTCGCGGCCGCCCGGGACGACGTCCTGCTCATCGCCTCCGAGCGGGAGCCCAAGGAGTCGGCCATGGTCGGCAACCACGGTTCGATGACCCCCGCCGAGCAACTGGTCCCCCTGCTCGAAGTACGCTCCTGACACAGCCCCACGCCGACCTCCCACGCCGAAAGGTGCTCGACTCCACATGCCCGAGCTGGTGTTCTTCAGCGGAACCATGGACTGCGGGAAGTCGACGCTGGCTCTCCAGATCGAGCACAACCGCTCGGCGCGCGGTCTGCAGGGCATGATCTTCTCGCGCGACGACCGGGCCGGTGAGGGCAAACTGTCCTCGCGCCTCGGCCTGGTGACGGACGCGGTGGAGGTCGGCGACGGGCAGGACCTCTACGGCTATCTCGTCGACCATCTCTCGCAGGGCGGCCGCGCCGACTACGTGATCGCCGACGAGGCGCAGTTCCTCGCGCCGGAGCAGATCGACCAACTCGCGCGTGTCGTCGACGACCTGAGCCTGGACGTCTACGCCTTCGGCATCACGACCGACTTCCGCTCCAAGCTGTTCCCCGGCTCGCAGCGGCTGGTGGAACTGGCCGACCGGGTCGAGGTGCTCCAGGTCGAAGCCCTGTGCTGGTGCGGAGCCCGCGCCACGCACAACGCCCGCACGGTAGGCGGGGTGATGGTCGTCGAGGGCGCCCAGGTGGTCGTCGGTGACGTCACCCACTCCGCCGACGAGGTGGGGTACGAGGTGCTGTGCCGCCGTCACCACCGCCGCCGGATGACCGCGGCCACCTCCCGTGCGGCGGCCCTGTCCCCGGACGTGCTGCCGGTGACGTCCGCCTGACCCGCGGGCGCCGTCGCGGTCGTCAGTCCGGACGTTGCAGCAGCGCGAACCGCGCGCCTTCCGGATCCGCCACCCCCGCCACCCGACCGTGGGCGGTGTCGTGCACCGGCTTGAGGACCTGCCCGCCCAGGTGGACGAGCTGGTCCACGGCGTCGTCGACATCGGCGACCTGGAAGTACGTGACCCAGTGCGGCCCGCGGTCGCGGGGCAGGGCGTGCCCCACCCCGTGGATGCCGGCGACGGGTGCGCCGCCGAGGTGCAGGGCCACGTAGTCGAAGTCGGCGGAGACCACCGGCTCCTCCTCGTACCCGAAGACCGTCCGGTAGAACTTGGCGACGCTCGCCGACTCGAAGGTCAGCAGCTCGTTCCAGGCGGGCGTACCGGGGACGCCCGAGACGGCGGTGCCCAGGTGGGCGGAGGCCTGCCAGATGCCGAAGACAGCGCCCGCGGGGTCGGAGCAGATCGCCAGACGGCCGGCATCGGCGGCGTCCAGCGGACCCACGCCGATCGTTCCGCCGCGGCTGCGCACCGTTTCGGCCGTCAGATCCGCGTTCCGTGAGGCGAAGTAGGGCGTCCACGCGATCGGCAGATGGCGGTCCGGTGGCAGCCGGCCGAGGCCGGCCACCTCGCGTCCGTCGAGCAGCGCGCGCACATAGGGCCCGAGCTGCTGGGGGCCCGGCTGGAACTCCCAGCCGAACAGCGCTCCGTAGAACTCCTCGGTCGCGTCCAGTCCGTGCACCATCAGGCTCACCCAGCAGGGCGCGCCGGGCGCGTGCCGGGCGGGTGGGTCACCGTACGGCCCGGCGGACCCCCGTGCGTCGGTCATCGTCACTCTCTTCTCGGCCTCGCGGTGGCCGTGCTCTCCGCAGCCTGGTCGGGTCAGCCCTGTGGGGCGTCCCGTGTCCGGGAGAATGCCCGATGTGCGGGCCTCGTCCCTCGCGGCGCGCTTGTCGGCAGGTGTCGTTCAGCTGTACAGCATGTGCTTGTTCCCGTACACCGTGTGATCGTCCCGCTCCGGCCGAGCAGAGTAGCCGGACACGGACGGCTCGGCCACCCCCGTGCGCGAGGATGGGGACCATGAACGCCATCATCTCCGCATCCGACCTCGCGAAGGACCTGGACAGCGCCCACCCGCCGGTCCTGCTCGATGTCCGCTGGCAGCTCACCGTGGCCAAGGCGGCCGGCGAGCCGCCCTTCGACGGCCGGGCCGCGTACGAGACAGGGCACCTGCCCGGGGCCGTCTACGTAGACCTGGACCGGGAGTTGGCCTCCGCGCCGGGCGAGGGTGGCCGGCATCCGCTGCCGGACCTCGCGCACTTCGGTGCCGCGATGCGCCGGGCGGGCGTGTCGGCCGGCACACCGGTGGTCGTCTACGACGGCGGCCAGGGCTGGGCGGCGGCCCGGGCGTGGTGGCTGCTGCGCTGGACGGGTCACCCGGACGTGCGGGTCCTCGACGGCGGGTTGCCGTCCTGGGAGGGGCCGTTGGACAAGACCGCACCGGCTCCGGCCGAGGGCGACTTCGTGCCCGAGCCGGGGGTGACGGGGCTGCTCGACGCGGAGGCCGCCGCGGCTCTGGCACGGTCCGGTGTGCTGCTGGACGCGCGGGCGGGGGAGCGGTACCGGGGCGAGGTGGAGCCGATCGACCCGGTGGCCGGGCACATCCCGGGCGCGGTGTCGGCGCCCACCTCGGAGAACGTGGGGGCAGACGGGCGCTTCCTGCCCGCCGGGGAACTGCGGGCGCGCTTCGAGGGACTCGGCGTGAGGGAGGGGTCGCGCGTCGGCGTGTACTGCGGTTCGGGGGTCTCCGCCGCCCACCAGGTACTGGCGCTGGCGGCCGCGGGCATTCCGGCCGAGCTGTACGTGGGGTCGTGGTCGGAGTGGTCCTCGGACCCGGCCAGGCCGGTCGCCGTCGGGCCGGATCCGCAGTGACCTGACACGAGGAGAGGGCCGCGCCCGGAAGGCACGGCCCTCGTCGTCCGACGACGGACCCGGCTACTCCTGCTTCTTGCGCCGCGTCCCGAACACGATCTCGTCCCAGCTCGGGACGGCCGCTCTGCGGCCCGGGCGCACGCCGTCCGCCTCGGCCTGGCGGTCGGTGGCACCGATGAGCCGGTCGCGGTGGCTGCCCACCGATCGCGGCATGAGGACGTCCGCGTAGGCGGATCCGGCCGAGGCGGCGGGAGCCGGGGGCTCCTCCTCCTCGACATCCGCGACGACGGGTTCCTCCTCGGGCTCCGCCGCCGGGGGCAGTTCCGGGACGACGAGGTCGCCGCGGAAGCTCGGCACCGCCTCCAGCAGGCTCGTCAGCGAATCCCGCTCGCCGGTGATCTCCTCGTCCGGTTCGGACGCCTGCGCGGGCAGGCTGGGCCGCTCGGGGCGGTCCAGCGGTCTGTCGCGCGGCAGCCGGGCGATCCGCGGGACGAACGGGAAGCTGGGCTCCGGCGCGGCCAGGTCGTCGGACTCGCCGATCAGGGAGCGCGCCTCGTCGTCCACGGCCTGGACGAGCCGCCGGGGCGGGTCGTACGTCCAGCTCGCCGAGTGCGGCTCGCCCGCCACGCGGTAGACCAGCAGGACTTCCCACGTGCCGTCGTCGCGACGCCATGAGTCCCACTGGACGGTGTCCTTGTCGGCCCCGCGCAGCAGCAGCCGTTCCTGCACGGCCTCGCCCAGCGGCGGACCGGAGTTCTCGCCGGGGCGGCGGACCGGGGTCTTGCGGGCGCGCTCGGCCATGAAGGCGCGCTCGGCGAGCACGGGACCCTCGAAGCGGCGCACCCGGTCGACGGGGATACCGGCCATCTGCGCGACCTCTTCCGCGGTCGCACCGGCACGTATACGCGCCTGGATGTCGCGGGGGCGGAGGTGGCTTTCGACCTCGATCTCGATCTGCCCGAGACGGGGACGGTCACCGCGCACGGCGGCGCGCAGGCGTTCGTCGATCGGGAGCGTGTACTCCGTAGCGTCGGCAGCCTTCAGCACCAGCCGTGTGCCGTCATTCGAGACGGCCACGACACGCAGTTCGGGCATGGGGACCTCCCGGGTGGTGCCTGCCGACGTCACGTGCGTCGCTGCTTCCGCTAGTCGAGTGTGGCCTGCCCGGGTGCAGCCTGCCACAACCTTGCCGAGTTGCCCGGCGTGTCGGGCGCGGGCCCTGGATCGCCGTTATGGCACGGTTACCTATTCGCAACGCTAAGTGACGAACTCCATCACCCTGTGCAACTAGCCCCCTCCCGGCGGTCCTCAAGGTCCTGTACACCCACATGGGAGACCGGACCCAGGGCTCGCAACAGTACTCCATTCGGGCCACGTGCGTGGATCGGCGCGCCGCCCAACTTCTCGCAAGGGGTGGGACTTGGACACCCCTTCCCCCGTTCTGTGATCTTGAACGTGGGGAACTTCACGTAATCACCAGAATCGGAACTAAGGGTTCGGAACCGGGGGTCACGGAGAAGCCGCGGCGGACCGACGTGCTCAGGCGGGAGCGACGATCCCACCCCGGGCGCCGGCAGGCGTGAAGACGCCGGGCGCACCACCCCGTTGCGTCGCCTACGCCCCCAGAACCCTCCGCAAGTAGTCGTTCTGGAACAGCCGGTCTGGATCGAGCCGGTCCCGCAGTGCCGTGAACTCGCCGAAGCGCGGATACACCCGGGAGAAGTACTCGGCGTCCCGCGTGTGGACCTTGCCCCAGTGCGGGCGGCCCTCGTGGGCCGTGAAGATGCGCTCGGCCGCGGTGAAGTACCGCTGGTAGGGGGTGCCCTGGAACATGTGGACGGCGATGTACGCGCTGTCCCGGCCGGAGGCGGTGGACAGTGCGATGTCGTCGGCGGGGGCCGTGCGCACCTCGACCGGGAAGCTGACCCGGAGGCCGGAGCGGTCGACCATCGCCTTCAGCTCGCGCAGCGCCTCGACGACGGCCGCGCGCGGAACGGCGTACTCCATCTCCACGAAGCGCACCCGGCGCGGGGACGTGAAGACCTTGTAAGGGATGTCCGTGTAGGTCCGTGCGGACAGGGCCTTGCTGGAGATCTGGGCGATCGCCGGGATCGTGGCGGGCACCGCGCGGCCGACCCAGTTGGCCACCTGGAAGACGCCGTTGGAGAGGAACTCGTCCTCGAACCAGCTCTTGAGCTGCGGCACGGGCTTCTCCGGGCCCGCGCTGCGGTTGTTGCGCTTGGTGTTGGTGCTGCCGGTGTGCGGGAACCAGTAGAACTCGAAGTGCTCGTTCTCCGCCCAGAGTTCCTCGAAGTCGGAGAGGACCTTGTCGAACGGCATCGGCTCCTCGCGGGCCGTGAGCAGGAAGACCGGCTCGACGGCGAAGGTGATCGCGGTGACGATGCCCAGGGCGCCGAGACCGATACGGGCGGCGGCGAAGACCTCCGGGTTCTCCTTCTCGGAGCACGTGAGGACGGAGCCGTCGGCGGTGACCAGCTCCAGGCCCTTGATCTGGGCGGCGATCGAACCGGAGTCACGGCCCGTGCCGTGCGTGCCGGTGCTGGTGGCACCGGAGACCGTCTGCTCCATGATGTCGCCCATGTTCGTGAGCGACAGGCCCTCGCGGGCGAGGGCCATGTTGAGCCTCTTGAGCGGGGTGCCGGCCTCCACCGTGACCGTCATGTTCTCGCGGTCGACATCGCGTATGCCGGTCAGCAGCTGAGGGCGGATCAACATGCCGTCCGTCGCGGCTATGGAGGTGAAGGAGTGCCCGGCGCCGACGGCCTTCACCTTCAGACCGTCTTCGGCGGCCCGCCGCACCGCGGCGGCCAGCTCGTCGACGGAAGCAGGGGTGACCTCCCGCGCGGGACGGGCCGAGACGTTGCCGCCCCAGTTACGCCACGTGCCGTTCTTTCCGTTCGCTGTGCTGCTCAACGGAGCCTCCCCGACCCGGTGCCGGTCGCTTGAGCCGGCGGAACCCGAGGAAACCCACCGCGACCGCGACGGCCCCGGCCACCGCCGGAACCCCGTACCCGGCACGCGCCCCGGCCGCGTCGATCACCCAGCCGGCCACGGAGGAGCCGAGTGCGACACCCGCCGCGAGCCCGGTGCTCACCCAGGTCATGCCCTCGGTGAGCTGCGCGCGTGGTACGTGCTCTTCGATGAGGGACATGGTCGTGATCATCGTCGGAGCGATGGACAGACCCGCAACGAACAGCGCCACGGCCAGAAACGGCAAGTTTCCGACCAGTAGGAGGGGGATCATACTCACGGCCATGGCACATACGCCCAGCAGCCACCGGCGTTCCGGCGCCCCGGCGAAGTGCAGCAGCCCGTAGACCATGCCCGCCGCACAGGACCCCGCCGCGTACACCGCGAGGACGACACTGGCGGCTGCCTTGTGCCCCTGCTCCTCGGCGAAGGCCACGGTGACCACGTCGACCGCCCCGAAGATCGCCCCGGTCGCCACGAAGGTGGCCACCAGGACCTGAAGGCCGGGCGAGCGCATCGCCGTGCCGCCGCCCCGCCGCTCGCGCGGGTGGGGTTCGGGCTCGGTGGCGCGCTGCGCGGTCAGCGAGAACACGCCGACCGCCAGGAAGCAGGCGGCGAGCAGCGGGCCGGCCTCCGGGAACCAGGCCGTGGACAGGCCGATGGAGATGATCGGCCCGAAGATGAAGCACACCTCGTCCACCACGGACTCGAAGGAGTACGCGGTGTGCAGCTGCGGCGTCCCCCGGTACAGGGCCGCCCAGCGGGCCCGGATCATCGCACCGACGCTCGGGACGCAGCCGATGCCCACGCACGCCGCGAACAGCACCCAGTCGGGCCACCGGTAGTGCGCCGCGCACAGCAGGAGGGCCGCCGCGGCCAGCGAGATCAGCGTCGCCGGGCGCAGCACGCGCCGCTGCCCGTACTGGTCGACCAGCCGCGAGACCTGCGGTCCGGCCACCGCGGCGGACAGCGCGATGGTGGCCGACAGGGCACCCGCCAGGCCGTACCTCCCGGTGAGCTGGGAGATCATCGTGACCACGCCGATGCCCATCATCGACAGCGGGATGCGGCCGAGGAAACCCGCGACGGAGAAACCCTTGGAGCCTGGTGCTGCGAACAGGGCGCGGTAGGGGCTGGGCACGAGGTCTCCGAAGGCTCAGTAAGCTGCGAACGCAGTCGACACAGCTTACGCCCGGAATGCCCGGCGGCACCCCTTCGGCTCCGTCCCGGATCCGGCCGCCGCGCGGGGGCCACCCGCCGTTTCCCGGCTGTCAGTGCAGGGTGGCAGGATCGACTCATGCCAGACGCGCGCGATGTCAGCCCCTACGACGCCCTGCTCCTGCTCTCGTTCGGCGGCCCGGAAGGCCCGGACGACGTGGTCCCGTTCCTGGAGAACGTGACGCGCGGGCGCGGCATCCCCAAGGAACGCCTCAAGGAAGTCGGGCAGCACTACTTCCTGTTCGGCGGGGTCAGCCCGATCAACGACCAGAACCGCGCCCTGCTGGAGGCCCTGCGCAAGGACTTCGCCGACCACGGCCTGGACCTCCCGGTCTACTGGGGCAACCGCAACTGGGCGCCGTACCTGACGGACACCCTGCGCGAGATGGTCCGCGACGGCCGTCGCCGCATCCTCGTCCTCGCCACCAGCGCCTACGCCTCCTACTCGGGCTGCCGCCAGTACCGCGAGAACCTCGCCGACGCGCTCGCGACCCTGGAGGAGGAGGGCCTGGAGCTGCCCGAGGTCGACAAGCTGCGGCACTACTTCAACCACCCCGGCTTCCTGGAACCCATGATCGACGGGGTGCTCCGGTCCCTCGCCGACCTTCCCGAGGACGTCCGGGGCGGGGCGCACCTCGCCTTCTCGACGCACTCGATCCCGACGGCCTCCGCCGACACCTCCGGCCCCGTCGAGGAGCACGGCGACGGCGGCGCCTACGTGAAGCAGCACCTGGACGTGGCGCAGCAGATCGCCGACGCCGTCCGCGAGCGCACCGGCGTCGACCACCCCTGGCAGCTCGTCTACCAGTCCCGCTCCGGCGCCCCGCACATCCCGTGGCTGGAGCCCGACATCTGCGACCACCTCGACGAGCGGCACGCGGCCGGCGTCCCGGCCGTCGTCATCGCCCCCATCGGCTTCGTCTCCGACCACATGGAGGTCCTGTACGACCTCGACACGGAGGCCAAGGCCCGGGCCGAGGAGCTCGGACTGCCGGTGCGGCGCTCGGCCACCGTCGGCGCGGACCCGAGGTTCGCCGCCGCGATCCGCGAGCTGGTGGTGGAGCGCGCCGCCGCCGAGCGCGGCCAGGACGTCACACCGTGCGCCCTGGGCGCCCTCGGGGCGAGCCACAACCTCTGCCCGGTCGGCTGCTGCCCGGCCCGCACCCCCCGGCCCGCCGCCGCGGGCGCCGACAGCACCTACGCGTGAGGAGCCCCGTGACCGACGCCCTGCACACGGACCTGCTCGAACTGGCCCAGGAGGCCGCCCGCCGCGCCGGGGCGCTGCTGCGGGACGGACGCCCGGCCGACCTCGCGGTCGCCGCTACCAAGTCCAGCCCCATCGACATCGTCACCGAGATGGACATCGCGGCGGAGAAGCTGATCACGGGCCTGATCGCCGAGCGCCGCCCGGACGACGGGATCCTCGGCGAGGAGGGTGCCGCCACGGAGGGCACGAGCGGCGTCCGCTGGGTGATCGACCCGCTCGACGGCACCGTGAACTACCTGTACGGGCTGCCCACCTGGGCCGTCTCCATTGCCGCCGAGCAGGACGGCGAGACCGTCGTGGGCGTCGTCGCGGCCCCGATGCGCGGCGAGACCTTCCATGCCGTGCGCGGCCGGGGAGCCTGGGCCACCGGCGCCTGGGACGGCGAGCGTGGGCTGGCCTGCCGTCCCGCGCCGCCCCTGGACCAGGCGCTGGTCTCCACGGGCTTCAACTACGTCGCCGACGTCCGGGCCCACCAGGCCGATGTGGCCCAGCGGCTGATCCCGCTGCTGCGCGACATCCGGCGCGGCGGCTCGGCCGCGGTCGACCTGTGCGACGTGGCCGCCGGACGCCTCGACGGCTACTACGAGCGCGGTCTGCACCCGTGGGACCTCGCGGCGGGGGACCTGATCGCCCGGGAGGCGGGCGCGCTGACCGGTGGACGCCCCGGAGAACCCCCGTCGGGCGATCTGGCAGTGGCGGGGGCGCCCGGTGTCTTCGAGCCCCTTCAGCGCCTCCTGGAGGACTTCGGAGCCTGGCACGACTAGAAGGCGCCCAGGCCCGCCCGTGGTGCGTCGAGCACCGGGGAGCGCGCCCCCGAGGCAACGAAGCGGGCCCCGGCGCTGGATTCGCCGGGGCCCGCTTCCTGCGGCCTGATCAGACGCTCGTCGCGCCGACCTCCACACCGTGCTCGGCGGCGAGGCGGCGCAGGTCGTCGAGCTCGCCCTGCTCCACGTCGACGAGGAAGTCGTCGCCCTCGTCGCGAGCCCGGGACAGATCGGACTCGGTCGCCCTTATGCGCTGCAGAAGTCCTGCGGTGAATGCGTCCATGCTGCGCCCCCTCGTCCTGGGTCGTGGGTCGATGGCACGGGGGTGTGCCGGTCGGAAGGGACGATCACGCCGCCTGTGGATGCCCAGCGCCGCTCGGCCGGGCGGCGACGGTGCCGGACACCCACGCCCGCCCTGCGGAAAGCGGATTGATGCGCACCGCATGGTGGTGCGGCGCCAGCAGAGCGTGATCGTGGGATGTAAAGCCGTCCTCCCCAAGCTCCCTTCCGTGGAAACCTAACCGGGGGAGAAAATCTCGTATTCCCCCTCGGGTCACCGCCCCCTCACCCGCCTTACCTCCGACTTATGGCCGAAAAGGGCAGGATGGAGGGCAACACACCAAGGCACCGTCGAAGACCCCTGCCCGCGTGCGCCCCGTGAAGGGCTGCGCGGGTGGACATGAGGAAGGACCAGGAACGTGCGCGTACTCGTCGTCGAGGACGAGCAGTTGCTCGCCGATGCGGTGGCCACCGGACTGCGCCGGGAGGCCATGGCCGTCGACGTCGTGTACGACGGCGCGGCCGCCCTGGAGCGCATCGGGGTCAACGACTACGACGTGGTCGTCCTCGACCGCGACCTGCCCCTCGTGCACGGCGACGACGTCTGCCGCAAGATCGTCGAACTGGGCATGCCCACGCGCGTGCTGATGCTGACGGCCTCCGGCGACGTCAGCGACCGGGTCGAAGGGCTGGAGATCGGCGCCGACGACTACCTGCCCAAGCCGTTCGCGTTCAGTGAGCTCATCGCGCGCGTGCGTGCCCTCGGCCGGCGCACCAGCGTGCCCCTGCCGCCCGTCCTGGAGCGCGCCGGGATCAAGCTCGACCCCAACCGCCGCGAGGTCTTCCGCGACGGCAAGGAGGTCCAGCTCGCGCCCAAGGAGTTCGCCGTCCTGGAGGTGCTGATGCGCAGCGAGGGCGCCGTCGTCTCCGCGGAGCAGCTCCTGGAGAAGGCCTGGGACGAGAACACCGACCCGTTCACGAATGTCGTGCGCGTGACCGTCATGACGCTGCGCCGCAAGCTCGGCGAGCCGCCCGTCATCGTCACCGTCCCCGGCTCCGGCTACCGGATCTGATACCCGTGGCAACGACTCCCGCGCCCCCGCAGGCGCCCCCCAAGCCCACCTGGGATCCCAGAAGGCCCGTGCCGCCCTTCCCCTGGCTGCGCCCGACCATCCGCATAAGGCTCACGCTCCTCTACGGTGGCATGTTCCTGATCGCCGGCATCCTGCTGCTGTCGATCATCTACCTGCTGGCCGCGCAGGCCCTGAACGTGGGCAGCGAGCTGCCGTTCAAGATCGTCGAGGGCAAGGTCACCAGCGACATCTGCAACCTGCCCGACCAGGCCTCGCCCAGCGAGTTCAACAACGCGATGAACCACTGCGTCAACGAGCAGCGCCAGAACGCCCTGGACAACCTCCTCAGCCGCTCGCTCCTGGCCCTGCTGGGCCTGGCGGTCATCGCGTTCGCCTTCGGCTACGCCATGGCCGGCCGAGTCCTGTCCCCGCTGGGCCGGATCACCCGCACCGCCCGCGCGGTGGCGGGCTCCGACCTCTCGCGGCGGATCGAGCTGGACGGCCCGGACGACGAGCTGAAAGAGCTGGCGGACACCTTCGACGACATGCTGGAGCGCCTCCAGCGTGCTTTCACCGCCCAGCAGCGCTTCGTCGGCAACGCCTCGCACGAACTGAGAACGCCGCTGGCGATCAACCGCACGCTCCTCGAGGTGCACTTGTCCGACCCGGGCGCCCCCACCGAACTCCAGCAGCTCGGCAAGACGCTGCTGGCGACCAACGAGCGCAGCGAGCAGCTGGTGGAGGGTCTGCTGCTGCTCGCCCGTAGCGACAACCAGATCGTCGAGCGGGGTCCCGTGGATCTCGCCGAGGTCGCCGAGCAGGCCATCGACCAGGTCCGCGGGGAGGCCGCCGGCAAGGGCGTGAGCATCCGCGGCGAGCAGAAGCCCGCGGTCGTCCAGGGCAACGGCGTGCTGCTGGAGCGGATCGCGCTCAACCTCGTGCAGAACGCCGTGCGCTACAACGTGGCGGAGGACGGCTGGGTCGAGGTGACCACCGACGTCCAGCACGGCCAGGCGGTCCTGGTCGTCGCCAACACGGGCCCGGTGGTGCCGGCGTACGAGATCGACAACCTCTTCGAGCCGTTCCGGCGGCTGCGCACGGAGCGGACGGGCAGCGACAAGGGCGTGGGGCTCGGACTGTCCATCGTCCGGTCCGTGGCCCGGGCGCACGGCGGGCACATCTACGCCCAGCCGCGTGAGGGGGGTGGACTCGTCATGCGTGTCACGCTGCCGATCTGAGATCATGTCGCCGATCCACTCGGCGGCGCACGAGGATGTTCGCTTTGCGCGGAATTTTTTATACTTCGCCGCGCGTGCACCGTGTGTGATCGATCACAGGGACGCCTTTCCGGCCATCTACTCTCCGTGATCATGCCCGTAGTCGGAAAGCCGGGATAATCCCGGTTTTCGGGGGTCTTGATCACGGGAAGTACACGGTGAGACGCCTTTGGCGTGCAGCATTCGGACCGTGTACGGTCCCCATCGCCATCCAAGCCGATCACTCATGAGGGGTCCGGTTGGGTGTCGATTGAGTAACAGACCTTGATGTGAGGCAAAATCTCCGCCTCAGGTCGGGCACAAGTCCGGCCTCTCACGCGTTACGTGCGCTGGAGACACCGCAGACACCCAGAGGGGGAGAGCGACCATGGCAACCGATTACGACACTCCACGCAAGACCGACGACGACGTCGACTCGGACAGCCTCGAAGAGCTGAAGGCTCGGAGGAACGACAAGTCGGCCTCCGCCGTGGACGTCGACGAGTTCGAGGCAGCAGAAGGCCTCGAACTGCCCGGAGCCGACCTCTCGAACGAGGAACTGGCCGTCCGGGTGCTCCCGAAGCAGCAGGACGAGTTCACGTGCATGAGCTGCTTCCTGGTGCACCACCGCAGCCAGCTGGCCCGGGAGAAGAACGGTCAGCCGATCTGCCGCGACTGCGACTGAGGGCGGGTCGGCCGTGACTGGCTCGACCCCTCCCTGGAAGCGCCGCTTCTCCAAGCGGAAAGCGGACGAAGGGCCGACGGACGGCCCGCGGTACGGCGCGCGTGAAGACGAGCGAGGCTCATCCGGCACGGGGGCGGCCTCGCTCGAACCGGCAGCGGACCGGAGTGACCTCCCGGCGTCCGTGGACGTCCCCGCACCCGTCGCGAGACGGCGGGCGGGGGCGTTCCGGCAGCGGGCCAGGGAAGGCGCCCGCAAGGGCGGCGACCGGGCCCGGGCCGGACTGGCCTACCTGGCCGACCGCATCATCGAACTGGCCCCGCGCGTGCCCGTACGGGACCTGGCGACGCTGCGCAGGCAATTCCCCGGCCTCGGGCCCGAGGAGCTCGCCGACAAGCTCGTGGCGGGCGCCGCCAAAGCGACGGCGACGGTCGGAGCGGGGGTCGGCGCGGCCGCGATGCTCCCCGTGCCCCCGGCGATGCCGACGGAACTGGCCGCCGAGATCACCGGCGTCGCGGTGATCGAGCTGAAGCTGATCGCCGAACTCCACGAGGTCTATGGCGTCCGGCCGCCCGGCAACCTCAAGCAGCGCAGCACCGCGTACCTCGACTCGTGGTCGGGGGAGCGCGGCATCGACGCGTCCAAGCCGTCGACCCTCAGTGCGGCGCTGAACAGCCGCATGAAGCGAGAACTGCGGCAGCGGATCATGAAGCGCATGGTCCGCAGCATGCCGAACCTGATGCCGTTCCTGGTGGGCGCCGCCGTGGGCGCGGTCATGAACCGCGGAGAGACGAGAAAGCTCGCCGGCCGGATCCGCCGGGACCTGCGCACGATCCAGGTGCCCTGGGAGGCTCTGGAGGCGCTCCCCGGTCTGGAACGTCCGGCGGACGCCCTGGAGATGGGCGAGATCACCCATGACCCGCTGGGGCGTCACGAAGGTCACCGCGGCGACGACCGGCCCGGCGGCGACGGGCGCTGACACCGGGCGCCGGCCGGCACCCGGGTGACGTCCCGCTCAGGTGTGCTACGCCGGCTTCGCCGTCCGCAGCGCCTCCGCCAGGCGCTCCGGCTCACGCGTCGACAGGTACAGGTACGGAGTCGGGTCCTGCGGGTCCGTGACCTCCACCCGCAGGGCCGTGGGGATGTACGCCCGCAGCAGGAGGAAGGCGCGCGGATCGGCCTTGTAGGTGCGCCAGGCGCGGGCCTCCTCCGCGTCCAGCACCTCCGCCTCGCCCAGTGCCGCCAGCGGGATCTTCGCCTCTCCCGCGATCAGGGAGTCGCCGACCACACGGATGCGGACCGAGCCGTACGAACTCGCGGCGACCGCCGCGACCGCGGTGCCCCCGGCCAGGCCGCCGAGCATCGGCAGCGTGCCGAACGGGAGCAGGATCAGGGCCATGGAGACGCCCACGAGGAACGAGATCAGCCACCAGGTCCGCGGGGCGGTGAGGCGTTCTTCGTACGGGGCGGCGGAGAGCTGCATGAGGTCAAGCTTGACACGGTGTCCGGAGGGGCCCGACGCGCGGGTAAGGTCTCCGGCTGTGAGTCGTACTTCCGCAGCTCTTCAGCCTCCGGCCGACGCCGTGCAGCCGGTGCGGCACCCGGACGCGCCCGCGCCCGGTGAGCTCCTCGGCGCGCACTACGGCGCGTGTTTCGGCTGTGGCGACGACCAGCCGCACGGGCTGCACCTCCAGGCGCGGGCCGGCGAGGGCGTGTCGCTCACCGCTGAGTTCACCGTCCAGCCCGCCCACCAGGGCGCTCCGGGCCTCGCGCACGGTGGCGTGCTCACCTCCGCCCTGGACGAGACCCTCGGTTCGCTGAACTGGCTGCTGCGCACGATCGCGGTCACCGGGCGGCTGGAGACCGACTTCGTGCGGCCCGTGCCCGTCGGTACCACGCTGTACCTGGAGGCGCAGGTGACGGCGGTCGCCGGGCGGAAGATCTACTCCACCGCGACCGGACGCGTCGGCGGCCCCGAGGGGCCCGTCGCCGTGCGGGCGGACGCGCTCTTCATCGAGGTGAAGGTCGATCACTTCGTCGACCACGGCCGCCAGGAGGAGATCCAGGCCGCCATGAACGACCCGGACCAGGTCCGGCGCGCCCGCGCCTTCGAGGTGAACCCGTGAGCACGGACCGCTCCCTGCCTTCCCCAAGCCCCACCAGTCCCGTCAGCCCGGAAAGCCCCATGACTCCCACGAGCCCCGCGAGCCGGCAGCCGCTGGACGTGCTGATCCGGCGGGTCGACCCCGACGTGCCGCTTCCGTCGTACGCGCAGCCCGGTGACGCCGGAGCCGATCTGCGCACCACCGAGGCGTGCGAACTGGAGCCGGGCGAGCGGGCCGTGCTGCCCACCGGGGTGTCTGTGGCGCTGCCGGACGGGTACGCGGCCTTCGTGCACCCGCGATCCGGTCTGGCCGCCCGCTGCGGCGTCGCCCTGGTGAATGCCCCGGGGACGGTTGATGCCGGGTACCGTGGGGAGATCAAGGTGATCGTGGTGAATCTCGACCCGCGCGAGGCCGTGCGGTTCGAGCGCTTCGACCGGATTGCCCAACTGGTAGTCCAGCAGGTCGAGAGGGTCCGCTTCCAGGAGGTGGCGGAGCTTCCCGGCTCCGCGCGGGCCGAGGGGGGCTTCGGGTCCACCGGAGGCCATGCGGCGGTGGACGGGACGAGCGGCACAAGCGGTCAGGCCGCCGTCGGCGGTCAGGCGGGTGGGAATCGATACGCTTCGGTCGTATCCGACCGGGAAGGACAGTGACGTGTTCGGACGTCGCAAGAAGAGGGATGCCGCAGAGGACGCGGCCGGCGAGGCCGAGCAGGTCGTCGACGGTGTCGACACCGATGCGGACGAAGAGCGCGAGCGCCTGAGGCTCGAACCGGCGCCGCGCCCCGACGGGCCCTGGGACAGCTCCGAGGTGCGGGACCCGAGCGAAGGCCGGGTCGACCTGGGCGGCCTGTTCGTGCCGGGCGTCGACGGCATGGAGCTCAGGGTCGAGGTCGCGGGCGACGCGATCGTGGCGGCGACGGTCGTGCTGCGCGACAGCGCCATCCAGCTCCAGGGCTTCGCCGCGCCCAAGCGCGAGGGCATCTGGGGCGAGGTGCGCGAGGAGATCGGCACCGGCATCACCCAGCAGGGCGGCATCGTCGACGAGGTCGAGGGGCCGCTGGGCTGGGAGCTGCGCGCCCAGGTGCCCGTCCAGCTGCCGGACGGCACCGGCGGCTTCCAGGTCGTGCGGTTCGTCGGTGTGGACGGCCCCCGCTGGTTCCTGCGCGGGGTCATCTCGGGCCAGGGCGCGGTGCAGCCGCAGGCCGCCGGGCTGCTGGAGCAGATCTTCCGGGACACGGTCGTGGTCCGCGGAGAGGGCCCGATGGCGCCCCGCGACCCGATCGTCCTGAAGCTGCCGAACGACGCCCAGATGGTCCCCGAGGGCGTCCAGCAGGAAGAGGGCTCCCGTTTCGCCGGCGGAATGGGCCAGCTCCAGCGCGGACCGGAGATCACCGAGGTCCGCTGACCCGCAGAGTCACCAGGGCCGTACCCCACCGGGGTACGGCCCTTTCTCGTGCGCGGAACCTTGACGACGCATTGGTCTGTACCTACCGTCTCCGTCCAACGCGTCAGTTCATAAAGGCGCTTCACGTTCACATACGAGAACGGAAGGCCCCCCACGCATGCGCAGAACCGCTCTCCTCGCGGCCTCGGCCGCCCTCGTCGCCGGTGTGCTCGCCCGGCCCGCCGGCGCCGCTCCCAGCGCCCCCACCGCCTTCGTCCACCCCGGAGTCACCGTCTCGAAGGGGCAGTTGGACTTCACCCGGTCCAAGGTCAATGCCGGCGCCCAGCCCTGGAAGGGCGCCTTCGACCAGATGATGGCGAGCGGGTACGCCGACCTGAACCGCACGCCCAAGCCCCGGGCGGTCGTCGAGTGCGGCTCGTACTCCAACCCCAACCACGGCTGCACCGACGAACGCGAGGACGCGATCGCCGCGTACACCCACGCCCTCGCCTGGTACATCACCCGCGACGAACGGCACGCACGCAAGGCCATCGAGCTGATGGACGCCTGGTCCGCCGTGATCCGCGACCACACCAACAGCAACGCGCCCCTGCAAACCGGCTGGGCCGGCTCCTCCTGGCCCCGGGCCGCCGAGATCATCAAGCACACCTACACGGGGAACTGGGCGAACTCCGGCCGCTTCGCCACGATGCTCCGCACCGTCTACCTGCCCGAGATCATCAACGGCTCCAACTCCAACGGCAACTGGGAGCTGTCGATGATGGAGGCCGCCCTCGGCATCTCCGTCTTCCTGGAGGACAAGGCGTCGTACGACAAGGCCATGGCGAAGTTCCGCACCCGCACGGCCGCCTACGTCTACCTGGAGTCCGACGGGGCCCTGCCGAAGACCGTGCCGAGCCAGAACCTGAACACCCGGGAGAAGATCGTCAAGTACTGGCAGGGGCAGACGACCTTCGTCAACGGACTGAGCCAGGAGACCTGCCGCGACTTCACGCACACCGGCTACGGCCTCTCGGCCATCTCGCACGTCGCCGAGACCAGCCGCATCCAGGGGCAGGACCTCTACGGCACCGACGTGGGCGACCGGCTGCGGCACGGGCTGGGCTTCCACGCCAGGTACCAGCTCGGCGCCGGTGCCGAGGACTGGCTATGCGGCGGCTCACTGGAACCCGGGCTCGGGCCGGTCTCCGAAGTCGGGCACAACGCCCTGGCCAACCGGCTCGGACACGCCATGACCAACACCGGGACACTCACCCTGCGCAGCCGCCCCGCCGGGAGCAACAACCTCTTCGTCGCCTGGGAGACCCTCACCCACGGCGACAACCCCGCCTGACCTCCTGACCGGCCGGGGCGTCGGGTGGGGCCCCGGCGCCCCGGCCCCACCGGCGGGCCGGCCGCGTAAGAGTTCCGTCAAAGTGCGCCCCGGAGGGTGCCCGGCGTCCGGCTGCCGCGCCTTCCGGCCGTAGGGTCGACGCTGCGCAGTCGGCAGACGACCGGAAGACAAAGAGGCCATGGCACGCGGCAAGCTTCGGATCCACCTCGGTGCGGCACCGGGCGTCGGCAAGACGTACGCGATGCTGGCCGAGGCGCACCGTCGCGTCGAGCGGGGCACCGACTGTGTGGTGGCCTTCGTCGAGCACCACGGACGGCCCCGCACCGAAGTGCTGTTGCACGGCCTGGAGCAGGTGCCGCGCCGGGAACTGGCGTACCGCGGCGGCGTCTTCCCCGAGATGGACCTCGACGCCGTCCTCGCCCGCCGCCCCCAGGTCGCGCTGGTGGACGATCTCGCCCACACCAACATCCCCGGCTCCCGCAACGCCGAGCGCTGGCAGGACGTGGAGGAACTGCTCGCCGCCGGGATCGACGTGATCTCCACCGTCGACATCCAGCACCTGGAGTCCCTCGGCGACGTCGTCGAGTCGATCACCGGGGTGCGGCAGCAGGAAACCGTGCCGGACGAGGTGGTCCGCCGGGCCGATCAGGTCGAGCTCGTCGACATGACGCCCCAGGCGCTGCGGCGGCGGATGGCGCACGGCAACATCCACCGGCCCGAGGAGATCGACGCCGCCCTGTCGAACCAATTCCGGCCCGGCAACCTGACCGCCCTGCGTGAGCTCGCACTGCTGTGGGTGGCCGACCGGGCCGACGCCTGCCTCACCCGGTACCGCAGGGAGCACCGGGTCTCGAAGATCTGGGGCTCGCGCGAGCGGATCGTGGTCGGTCTGACCGGTGGCCCCGAGGGCCGCACGCTCGTCCGCCGGGGCGCCCGGCTGGCCGAGAAGGGCGCCGGTGGCGAGGTGCTGGCCGTCTACATAGCCCGCAGCGACGGGCTGACCTCGGCTTCGCCCGAGGAACTGGCGTTGCAGCGGACCCTGGTCGAAGACCTGGGCGGAACGTTCCATCATGTCGTCGGCGACGACATACCGGCCGCGCTGCTCGACTTCGCCCGCGGTGTCAACGCCACCCAGATCGTGCTCGGCTCCTCGCGCCGCAAGACCTGGCAGTACGTCTTCGGGCCCGGCGTCGGAGCGACGGTCGCCCGGGAGTCCGGACCCGACCTCGACGTGCACATCGTCACCCACGACGAGGTCGCCCGGGGCCGGGGGCTGCCGGTCGCCCGGGGCGCGCGGCTCGGACGCTCCCGGCGGGTGTGCGGCTGGATCACCGGTGTCGCCGGACCACCGCTGCTCGCCGCACTGCTCAACGCCGTCGACCTCGGCCTCGCCAACGACATGCTGCTGTTCCTGGCGCTGACGGTTGCGGCGGCCCTGCTCGGCGGTCTGCTGCCCGCCCTGGCCTCGGCGGCGGTGGGCTCCCTGCTGCTGAACTACTTCTACACACCGCCCCTGCACCGCTGGGCCGTCGCGGACCCGGAGAACATCGTCGCCCTCGTGATCTTCGTCGCGGTCGGTGTGGCCGTGGCCTCCGTGGTCGACCTCGCCGCCCGCCGCACGCAGCAGGCGGCCCGGCTGCGGGCCGAGTCCGAGATCCTGTCCTTCCTCGCCGGCAACGTGCTGCGCGGCGAGACGGGCCTGGAGGATCTGCTGGAACGGGTCCGGGAGACCTTCGGCATGGAGTCGGCGGCCCTGCTGGAACGAGCGAGCGACGTCGAGCCCTGGACCTGCGCCGGCCGCGTCGGCCGGGGACGTCCGGTCGGCCGGCCCGATCAGGCGGACGTGGACATGCCCGTCGGCGACCACATGGCCCTGGCCCTCACCGGCCGCGTGCTGCCCGCCGAGGACCGCCGGGTGCTGGCCGCCTTCGCCGCCCAGGCCGCCGTCGTCCTGGACCGCCGCCGGCTTCGGGAGGAGGCCGACCGGGCCCGCACGCTCGCCGAGGGCAACCGCATCCGTACGGCCCTGCTGGCCGCCGTCAGCCACGATCTGCGCACCCCCCTCGCCGGGATCAAGGCCGCGGTGACCTCCCTGCGCTCCGAGGACGTCGAGTGGTCCGAGGAGGACCGGGCCGAGCTGCTGGCGGGCATCGAGGAGGGCGCCGACCGGCTCGACCACCTCGTCGGCAACCTGCTCGACATGTCCCGGCTCAGGACGGGCACCGTCACCCCGCTGATCCGCGAGATCGACCTCGACGAGGTGGTGCCGGCGGCGCTCGGCGGCGTGCCCGAGGGCAGTGCCTGCCTGGACGTGCCCGAGACGCTGCCCATGGTCGCCGTCGATCCCGGGCTGCTGGAGCGGGCGATCGCCAACCTCGTGGAGAACGCCGTCACGTACAGTCCGCCCGGCGCACCCGTGCTGGTCGCCGGCAGCGCGCTCGCCGACCGGGTGGAGGTGCGGATCGTCGACCGGGGGCCGGGCGTGCCCGACGAGGCCAAGGAGCGCATCTTCGAGCCCTTCCAGCGCCACGGCGACGCCCCGCGCGGTGCGGGCGTGGGTCTGGGCCTGGCGGTGGCACGCGGCTTCGCCGAGGCCATGGGCGGCACCCTGGACGCCGAGGACACCCCCGGTGGCGGGCTCACCATGGTCCTCACCCTCCGCGCGGCGGAAGCCCGCCCGGCGCACCGTCCCGCGGCAGAACCGGAAAGGCAGGCCTCATGACCCGCGTCCTCGTGGTCGACGACGAGCCGCAGATCGTGCGCGCCCTCGTGATCAACCTGAAGGCGCGCGCGTACGACGTCGACGCGGCCCACGACGGTGCCACCGCCCTGCGGCTCGCCGCCGCCCACCACCCCCACGTGGTCGTCCTCGACCTCGGGCTGCCCGACATGGACGGCGTCGAGGTGATCAGGGGACTGCGCGGCTGGACCCGGGTGCCGATCCTGGTGCTGTCCGCCCGGCACACCTCCGACGAGAAGGTCGAGGCGCTGGACGCGGGCGCCGACGACTACGTCACCAAGCCCTTCGGCATGGACGAGCTGCTGGCCCGGCTGCGGGCCGCCGTGCGCCGGGCCGAACCGGCCGGCGACGCCCCGGGCGACGTGATCGTCGACACCGGCGAGTTCACCGTCGACCTGGCGGCGAAGAAGGTCAACCGGTCCGGCAAGGACGTACGGCTCACCCCCACGGAGTGGCACCTGCTGGAGGTCCTCGTGCGCAACAGCGGACGCCTGGTCGGGCAGAAGCAGCTGCTCCAGGAGGTGTGGGGGCCCTCGTACGGGACGGAGACGAACTATCTGCGCGTGTACATGGCGCAGTTGCGGCGGAAGCTGGAAGCGGACCCCTCGCACCCGAGGCACTTCGTCACCGAGCCGGGCATGGGGTACCGCTTCGAGAAGTGAGGGGTGTCGCGCCGGGAGAACAGGCTCCTCGCCCTTCGTCAGCAGGCCCCGGTACGCTTCAGATATGAGTGCTGTCCCTCGTTCCGAAAAGCCGGCGGGCCGTTTCCGGCGCATGCTCGACCGGCTCTCCTCGTCGCAGGAGGACCTGGAGTCCGAGGAACTGCGCGAAGACAGCGAGACGGCCGGCTGTATCCGGATCGGAGACTGCCAGGACCGCCAGATAGTGACGGTTACTGGTACCTTGCGCACGGTCACCCTTCGGCCGCGTGCGGGAGTCCCGGCCCTGGAGGCCGAGCTGTTCGACGGCTCCGCCGCACTGGACGTGGTCTGGCTCGGCAGGCGCTCCATCGTGGGGATAGAGCCGGGGCGCAGACTGATCGCGTCGGGCCGCATCTCGATGAGCCGGGGCCGCCGGGTGCTGTTCAATCCCAAGTACGAACTGAGACCCCTCGGACGGGAGTAGCCGGTGACGTCGCTCGACAAGCCGACCGAAGAGACATCTGCGGACGACGCCCGGGCGGTGACCGAGGCCGCCCTGTTCGAGGCGTTCGGCGGCGTGCGGGGCATGGTGGAGACGGTGCTGCCCGGCCTCCTCTTCGTCACCATCTACACGATCAACAAGGACCTGCACCTCTCGGCGATCGCGGCGCTGGCCGTGTCGCTGGTGCTGGTCGTGGTCCGGCTGGTGATGAAGGACACCGTCAAGCACGCCTTCAGCGGGGTCTTCGGCGTGGCCTTCGGTGTCGTCTTCGCGATGATGACCGGCAACGCCAAGGACTTCTACCTGCCCGGCATGCTCTACACGCTGGGCCTGGGCCTCGCCTACATCATCACCACCCTGTGCGGGGTGCCGCTGATCGGGCTGATCCTCGGCCCGGTCTTCAAGGAGAACCTCTCCTGGCGCACGCGCAACCCCGGCCGCAAGAAGGCCTACGCGAAGGCCAGCTACGCGTGGGGAGCGATCCTGCTCGCCAAGTGCGCGATCCTCTTCCCGCTGTACTGGTGGGCCGACACCACCCAGCTGGGCTGGGTCCTGGTCGCCCTGAAGATCCCGCCGTTCCTGCTCGCGGTGTATCTGACGTGGGTGTTCCTCGCGAAGGCGCCCGCGCCGATCGACGTGTTCGCCGAGATGGAGGCCGAGGAGAAGGCGGCCGAGGAACGCGAGCGGCAGGCTGCCGCCCGGTCCGCGGAGCAGTGAGCCCCCCCCCGCGCTGACGGAAACGGAAGGGGCGTCCCGAGCACTCGGGACGCCCCTTCCGCTCGTTCGGGAGACGGCTCAGCTCGCCGCTGTCCGCCGCACCGACAGCAGGTCCTCCAGCTGCTCCTCACGGGCCTGCGCCGCCACGAAGAGGAGCTCGTCGCCGGCCTCCAGGGAGTCCTCCCGCGAGGGCGTCAGCACGCGGTTGCCGCGGATGATCGTCACCAGGGACGTGTCCTGCGGCCACTCGACGTCGCCGACCTGCGTGCCGGCCAGGGCCGACTCCTCCGGCAGGGTCAGTTCGACCAGGTTGGCGTCGCCGTGGCTGAAGCGGAGCAGGCGGACCAGGTCGCCCACGCTCACCGCCTCCTCGACCAGGGCCGACATCAGACGCGGGGTGGAGACGGCCACGTCCACGCCCCAGGACTCGTTGAACAACCACTCGTTCTTGGGGTTGTTCACGCGGGCGACGACGCGCGGGACGCCGTACTCCGTCTTGGCGAGGAGCGAGACGACCAGGTTCACCTTGTCGTCGCCGGTCGCGGCGATCACGACGTTGCAGCGCTGGAGCGCCGCCTCGTCCAGGGACGTGATCTCGCAGGCGTCGGCGAGCAGCCACTCGGCCTGCGGGACGCGCTCGACCGAGATGGCGGTCGGCGCCTTGTCGATCAACAGGACCTCGTGGCCGTTCTCCAGCAGTTCGCCCGCGATCGAGCGGCCGACGGCGCCGGCTCCGGCAATGGCGACCCTCATCAGTGACCGCCCTCCTCTTCGGGACCCTTGGCGAACGCCGCCTCGACCTTGTCGACCTCGTCGGTGCGCATCATCACGTGCACCAGGTCGCCCTCCTGCAACACCGTCTGCGAGGTGGGCAGGACCGCCTCGCCGAGCCGCGTCAGGAACGCCACGCGTACGCCCGTCTCCTCCTGGATGCGGCTGATCTTGTGGCCGACCCAGGCGGTGGAGGTGTGCACCTCGGCGAGCTGGACCCCGCCGGTGGGGTCGCGCCACAGCGGCTCCGCGCCGGAGGGGAGCAGACGGCGCAGCATCTGGTCGGCCGTCCAGCGGACGGTCGCGACGGTGGGGATGCCCAGGCGCTGGTAGACCTCCGCGCGGCGGGGGTCGTAGATGCGGGCGGCGACGTTCTCGATGCCGAACATCTCGCGGGCCACGCGCGCGGCGATGATGTTGGAGTTGTCACCGCTGGAGACGGCGGCGAAGGCGCCGGCCTCCTCGATGCCCGCCTCGCGCAGGGTGTCCTGGTCGAAGCCGACGCCCGTGACGCGGCGGCCGCCGAACCCTGAGCCCAGCCGGCGGAAGGCAGTGGGGTCCTGGTCGACCACGGCGACCGTGTGCCCCTGTTGCTCCAGGTTCTGGGCCAGAGCGGAACCCACCCTTCCGCAACCCATGATGACGATGTGCATGGCCTCACACCACGCTTCCCGCAGACCTTCCGGCCTGCGTCAGTGTTCTGCTCATGTCTCTCTCTCGGCTCGCCGGGCAGCACTTCGCGGCCTTCTGTGCGGGCCGCCAGGCACCATCATGCCGGGGAACGCCGGGTGTGATCCCCTTCGGAGCCCGCCCACCCGGCCGATCGCCCGTATCCAACGTATCGGCAAGGCCGGGGCAGCCCGCCAGGACCCTCGTTGCGGCCAGGGGGGCTGAGGCCTGCCGGCTCACCGGGCGCCCTGCACCGCCGCGGTGTTGACCGCGTCCGTGCCGCTGCGGTGGTCCCTGAGACACGACGTGGTGACACCCGTCGCGAGGGAGTCGAGCAGCGCGGGGTTCAGGAGTACCTGGAGAACCGGCGCGAGCAGTACCCGACCGTCGCGGCGAACAACTACATTGCCGACATCGACTGGGACACCGGCTTCACCGTCGGGCTGGAACTGCTGCTCGACGGCTTCGACGCGCAGACCGGGAGCTGGGGCCGGGCGCCCCGGTCGAACCGGACCGGGAGGCTTCCAGGCCTCGCGGCCTACGACGTGCGAGAGAACGGACCGGCATGAGTCATGAGATCGACGTCCTCGTCCTGGGCGGCGCGGGCGTTGACACGATCGTGCACGTGCCCGAACTGCCCGTGCCGTTCGCGGACAGCCACATGATCCGCCCCGGAATCGTCACGCGGGCGGGACAGAGCGGCGACTTCGTGGCGCTCGGCACGACCGCGCTGGGCCTGCGCACCCACCACCTCGACCTGCTCGGCGACGACCCCGAGGGCGACCTCGTCCGCGCGCTGCACCGGGAGCACGGCATCGGGCTCACGGCCGTCCCGCAGCCGCTCGGCACCAAACGCGCGGTGAACCTCGTCGGCCCCGACGGCAGGCGGTCGTCCCTCTACGACGCCACCCGCGCCGCCGACACGGACCGGCTGCCCGAGGACACCGTGCGCACCCTCGCCGCCGTCAGCCGGCACGCCCACGTCGTCATCACCCAGCCGTGCGCCCAGGCACTGCCCGCCCTGCGCGAGACCGGCGTGACGATCTCCACCGACCTGCACGACTGGGACGGCTCCAACCCCTACCACGAGCCCTTCGCCCACCAGGCCGACCTGGTCTTCCTGTCCAGCACGGCCCTGTCCGACCCGGAGCGGACCATGCGGCGGATCACCGAGCGGGGCAGGGCCCGGATCGTCGTCGCCACGGCAGGCGCGGACGGGGCGTACCTGCTGGCCGACGGTGAGCTCACCCACGTACCCGCCGCCCCGCCCCCGGCCCCGGTCGTCGACTCCAACGGCGCGGGTGACGCCTTCGCCGCCGCGTTCCTCCACGCCTGGCTCGACGGCACCCCGCCCCACCGCAGCGCCCTGCACGGCGCGGTGGCCGGCGCCTACGCCTGCACGATCCCCTCGACCCGGGCCGCCGCCATCGGACGGGAGGAACTGAGCGCGGGGGTGACGCGGCTGGAACGGCCGGGCATCCTCTAGGGCCGAGCCCCGGGCGAGACGTCCTTGCGGCGGCTGATGCTGCGGACACTCGCCACCGTCAGGATCCCGAGGGCGACGAGGGTGGCCGCGGCGCCGATCAGCTGGGCGGGCGTGTGCATGGGACCTCCAGGGGCGGCAACGGCCGGGAGACGGACGGGGCTCAGTCATATAGGCATGGGAAACGGGTGACCTGCGGAATCCCCAGCCGCACAGCCCTCTGAATTCACTCGGAGAGCAGAGGGAACGCCGATGGGGGGTGGCGGGTGGGCACCCCCGCAATCGAACGCCTACGATCCTCTGTTGTGTCCAAACTGACCGACGTGCCCAAACGGATCCTGATCGGGCGCGCACTGCGCAGCGATCGGCTGGGCGAAACGCTCCTGCCGAAGCGCATCGCACTCCCCGTCTTCGCCTCCGACCCGCTCTCCTCCGTGGCGTACGCGCCCGGCGAGGTCCTGCTGGTCCTGTCGATCGCGGGCGTGACGGCGTACCACTTCAGCCCCTGGATCGCCGTCGCGGTCGTCGTGCTGATGTTCACCGTGGTGGCGTCGTACCGGCAGAACGTGCACGCCTACCCCAGCGGCGGCGGCGACTACGAGGTGGCGACCACCAACCTCGGCCCCAAGGCCGGCCTGACGGTCGCGAGCGCGCTGCTCGTCGACTACGTCCTCACCGTAGCCGTGTCGATCTCCTCCGGCATCGAGAACCTCGGCTCCGCCATCCCGTTCGTCGTCGAGCACAAGGTGCTCTGCGCGATCGGCGTGATCGTGCTGCTGACCCTGATGAACCTGCGCGGGGTCAAGGAGTCCGGCTCGCTGTTCGCGATCCCGACGTACGTCTTCGTCGCCGGCGTCTTCACCATGATCGCGTGGGGCGCCTTCCGCGGACTGGTCCTGGACGACACCATGCGGGCACCGACCGCGGACTACGTCATCAAGCCCGAGCACCAGGGGCTGGCCGGATTCGCCCTGGTCTTCCTGCTGCTGCGCGCCTTCTCCTCCGGCTGCGCCGCCCTCACCGGCGTCGAGGCGATCTCCAACGGCGTCCCGGCTTTCCGCAAGCCCAAGTCGAAGAACGCCGCGACCACCCTCGCCATGATGGGCCTGCTGGCCGTCACCATGTTCTGCGGCATCATCGCGCTGGCCGCCGCGACCGACGTCCGCATGGCCGAGAACCCGGCCAAGGACCTTGTCCACAACGGTGTTCCGCTCGGCCCGGACTATGTGCAGCACCCGGTGATCGCTCAGGTCGCCGAGGCCGTCTTCGGCGCGGACAGCATCCTGTTCATCGTCCTGGCCGCCGCCACCGCGCTGGTGCTGTTCCTCGCCGCGAACACCGCCTACAACGGTTTCCCGCTGCTCGGCTCGATCCTCGCGCAGGACCGCTACCTGCCCCGCCAGCTGCACACCCGCGGCGACCGGCTGGCCTTCTCCAACGGCATCGTGCTCCTCGCCGGCGCGGCCGCCTTGCTGGTGGGGATCTACGGCGCCGACTCCACCCGGCTGATCCAGCTGTACATCGTCGGTGTGTTCGTGTCCTTCACGCTCAGCCAGACCGGCATGGTCCGGCACTGGAACCGCCACCTGGCCACCGAGAAGGACCAGGCCAAGCGCCGCCACATGATCCGTTCCCGCGCGATCAACACGTTCGGCGCGTTCTTCACCGGCCTCGTGCTGGTCGTCGTCCTCGTCACCAAGTTCACGCACGGCGCCTGGGTCGCCCTGCTCGGCATGGTGATCTTCTACGCGACGATGACCGCCATCCGTAAGCACTACGACCGGGTCGCCGCCGAGATCGCCGCCCCCGAGGGCCCGAGCGACGACAGCGTCCGGCCCTCCCGCGTCCACTCGGTCGTGCTGATCTCCAAGATCCACCGCCCCGCGCTGCGCGCCCTGGCCTACGCCAAGCTGATGCGCTCGGACACGCTGGAGGCCCTCAGCGTCAACGTCGACCCGGCGGAGACCAAGGCCCTGCGCGAGGAGTGGGAGCGGCGCGGCATCGACGTACCGCTGAAGGTCCTGGACTCTCCCTACCGCGAGATCACGCGGCCGATCATCGAGTACGTCAAGAGCCTGCGCAAGGAGTCGCCGCGCGACGCGGTGTCCGTGATCATCCCCGAGTACGTCGTCGGCCACTGGTACGAGCACCTGCTGCACAACCAGAGCGCCCTGCGGCTGAAGGGCCGGCTGCTGTTCACGCCCGGCATCATGGTGACGTCCGTGCCCTACCAGCTCCAGTCGTCCGAGGCGGCCAAGCGGCGGGCCCGCAGGCAGCAGGACTGGAACGCGCCGGGCTCGGTGCGCCGGGGTCCCGCGCAGGTGCGGTCGAAGGAGTCCTCCGAGCCCAAGTCCTGACGATTTCCCGGGGCGACGGCTCGTGTGAAGCGGCCGGGCGGCAGCCACGTAGACTGGTGGGCTGTTGTCCGGCCGCTTCCGTTCGGCCCTTCCCCTCACGCGTTATGGAGTCACCCCGCCATGCAGGCAGAACCGAGGAAGTCGCTGGTGGGGGAGGAGTACGAGGTCGAGGTCGGCCCCGTCGCCCACGGCGGTCACTGCATCGCCCGCACGTCCGAGGGCCAGGTGCTGTTCGTCCGGCACGCACTGCCCGGTGAGCGGGTCGTGGCGCGGGTGACGGAGGGCGAGGAGGGCGCGCGGTTCCTGCGCGCCGACGCGGTGACGGTGCTGGACGCCTCGAAGGACCGCATCGACGAGCCCTGCCCGTTCGCCGGCCCCGGCCGTTGCGGCGGCTGCGACTGGCAGCACGCCAAGCCCGGCGCGCAGCGGCGCCTGAAGGCCGACGTCATCGCCGAACAGCTCCAGCACCTCGCCGGGCTCACCCCGGAGGAGGCGGGCTGGGACGGCACGGTGCTGCCCGCCGAGGGCGACAAGGTGCCGGCCGGCCAGGTCCCGGCGTGGCGCACCCGCGTCCAGTACGCCGTCACCGCCGACGGCCGGGCGGGCCTGCGCCGGCACCGCTCGCACGAGGTCGAGCCCATCGACCACTGCATGATCGCCGCGGAAGGCGTCAGCGAGCTGGGCATCGAGAAGCGGGTCTGGACGGGCATGGACTCCGTCGAGGCGATCGCGGCGACGGGCTCCCAGGACCGCCAGGTGATCCTCACCCCGAAGCCGGGCGCGCGCCTGCCGCTGGTCGAACTCGACCGCCCGGTCTCCGTCCTGCGCGTGGACGAGCGATCCGGCGGCGTGCACCGCGTCCACGGCCGCCCCTTCGTCCGCGAACGCGCCGACGGCCGCACGCACCGCGTCGGCAACGGCGGCTTCTGGCAGGTCCACCCGAAGGCTGCCGACACGCTGGTCACGGCCGTGATGCAGGGCCTGCTCCCGCGCAAGGGCGACATGGCCCTCGACCTCTACTGCGGCGTCGGCCTCTTCGCCGGCGCCCTCGCCGACCGCGTCGGCGACCAGGGCGCGGTCCTCGGCATCGAGTCGGGCAAGCGCGCCGTGGAGGACGCACGGCACAACCTCGCGGACTTCGAGCGCGTACGGATCGAGCAGGGCAAGGTCGAGAGCGTGCTGCCGCGCACGGGCATCTCGGAGGTCGACCTGATCGTCCTGGACCCCCCGCGGGCGGGGGCGGGCCGGAAGACGGTCCACCACCTGGCCTCGCTGGGCGCGCGGCGGATCGCGTACGTGGCGTGCGATCCGGCTGCGCTGGCGCGGGACTTGGGGTATTTCCGGGACGGGGGGTACCGGGTGCGGACGCTTCGGGCGTTCGATCTGTTTCCGATGACGTCGCACGTGGAGTGCGTCGCGATCCTCGAACCTGCGGGCAAGAGGCCCTGACCTGCGCTTTTGTCGTCCGGGTGGGTTGCTCGACCTGTTTTCCCTCCGTGTAGCGGTTCCGCGGAGTTCCGCCATGCCGGGCGCGCGGATGGCCAACCGGATGAACGGGGGCGCCTGTGTCCCGGCGGGAGCCGGGTGCGCCGAAGCGCCGGACCGGGCCCCTCGGGGGGAGAGGGCCGGTCCGGCGCTTCGGCGCGTCACCGCTCAGGGCGTCTGCCAGCTGTGCGGGGCGTGGAAGGGGTGGGGGCGCCAGGAGGTGGTGCCGGGGGTGGACGCCTGCGCGTCGACGCCGGCCCGGGCGGCACGGCTGAGCAGCAGGGCTGCGAGGGCGGCCAGTTCCTCGTCCGTGGCTTGGCCCTTCTCGATGCGGATGGGGGGCGGGGGAGTGAGCATGGGACCTCCGTCGCTGTGGGGCGGCCGTGCCGTCACTGAGGGGGGTTGCCGTGCTTGCGGGCGGGGTGGTCGGCGTGCTTGGTGCGCAGCATCGCCAGTGAGCGGATGAGGACCTCGCGGGTGTCGGCCGGGTCGATGACGTCGTCGACCAGGCCCCGCTCGGCCGCGTAGTAGGGGTGCATCAGTTCCGCCTTGTACTCCTTGACCAGCTCGGCCCGCATGGCCTCGGGGTCCTCGGCCTCGGCGATCCGGCGGCGGAAGATGACGTTGGCCGCACCCTCCGCGCCCATGACCGCGATCTCGTTGGTGGGCCAGGCGTAGGTGAGGTCGGCGCCGATGGACTGGCTGTCCATGACGATGTAGGCGCCGCCGTAGGCCTTGCGCAGGATCAGGGAGATCCGCGGCACCGTGGCGTTGCAGTACGCGTACAGCAGTTTGGCGCCGTGGCGGATGATGCCGCCGTGCTCCTGGTCGACGCCGGGCAGGAACCCGGGGACGTCCAGGAGGGTGACGATCGGGATGCTGAAGGCGTCGCACATCTGCACGAAGCGGGCGGCCTTCTCGCTGGCCTCGATGTCCAGGACACCGGCGAGCACCCGGGGCTGGTTGGCGACGACGCCCACCACCTGCCCGCCGAGCCGGGCGAGCGCGCAGATGATGTTGCGCGCCCAGCGCTCGTGGACCTCCAGGTACTCGCCGTCGTCGACGATCTCCTCGATGACCT